>NZ_JAVRBN020000082.1:0-17478 GCF_034531305.2 Nostoc sp. ChiQUE02 | reverse complement strand
CCCAACATTTCTGAGGCTTTGTTGGGTTTCGCTGTCGCTCAACCCAACCTACTATTCCTCTTAACCCAAGCGTATTGCCTTTTGCCCTTCGGGTTCGCCACTTGCTTTATGCAGGTGTTCCCGTCCACCGCAGTGGCTCACCTTTTTACTTTTGACTTTATCTTGGGAGCAGGGGGAGAATTTTGGAAGTTGCTAAATCATCCCGCAACTATGCAACGCCAAAATTCAGATCACGACCTTGGCCGCAACAATTGCACGAAGGTATCACTCACAGTATGGTCTTTGGTATCAGCGGCGTATTGAACTAATTTTTCCTTCAGTTCTTTGGCAGCATCTAACGGGAGTAAGGTTGCTAGCAAAAAGTAGACACCACGAAAACGGGGGTCGTCCATGTGGTCAAGGAGACGGTTTTTAGCTTCTTCGCTCTCGCCGAGAAAGTTCTGCACCAAAAAGAAATCCATAATCTTATCGTGGCGGAAGTACCATTCTCTCTTGGCTTCGCCTTTTTCGTCTTGCCACTGACGGCTGACAACCATTTTATATTTCTCGTCTTCCAATGACTGTAATACCTGGTAAAATTCATCCGCAGGTAACGCCTGCTCATCCTTCAACCGCATTTGATAGACAGCATCGGAGAATTTTTTCAGCGGAAATTCCTGGTTCCATTCTTGCAAGTATTCTGCTGCCATCAATTGATATTGATGTTGTTGCAAGTGAAACAAATCGGGGTATTCGCCTTGGGATAGCATCAGGGCTACCACAGTTAAATCCATTGGATTAGAGAGAACCTTCTCAATCGCGCTTAATTCCTGTGGTGATTGCTGATTGGTGAGGGCTTTGGTTAAAAAATTAGCAGTGGCTTGCTCATAATTAGTACCTTGAACTTTGGCATTTTTGGGCAATCGTGGCTGACGGGAAATCAGAAATTGCTGAATTTGTGGTTCCTCAAGGGGCAGCAATTTATATATTTTGGCTGTTGAGGGTGGTGTCCACTCTAGGGGTTGGGTAGTCATGATGATGTTACCCCGGAAATAGCTTTCGGCAAACTGACAGATTTTTGCTCTGGTGTCGGCGGTAACTTCATTGAGTCCGTCAATGCAAATATCTAATGCGCCACTGTAAATTAAATTCTTGAGAAAATCAGCATCTTGTGCTTGTCCGTGCAGTTTGGCTTGAATTGCTTCAATTACCCCTTTGTCACACTTGCGGGCGGGTAGATAAACCACAAGCCGCCCAGAAGTTTTTACCAAATAGCGCAGAAACATCGACTTACCCAAGCCAGAATCACCTTCCAAGATGACTTGTCCTTTGATGCTAGGTAGCACTTGGGTAATTGGTACGGGTTCCTCGACACCAGGAACTTTCACTTTAGAATTTGGGAAGTAAGCTTCGGGGTTAAAATTATCTAACCCGGCATCGGCTAGTAGGGAAGGCTTGAAGGGTTCAAATAACTTTTCGCGGAAAAAGGGAACCCAGGTGAGAATTAAGCCGACGTAGCCGACTCCGAGAATGCGCCTCACCCAAGGATTCCAGAAGAAGATGGCTTGAACTTGGGGAAATTTGGGGTAAGCGAAGATGAGGGCTAGCCAAAAGGCAGCATGAATCAAAATAGTAGTTCTGGCGTTGAACAACCACTGCCAAGTTTTGAGGTTAACTATTACTGATTGCAGCGAATCAGCTTCGTTGTAGCCGGCTTTTTTGAGGTTGTTGTAGTGAGTTTCTAAAATAACAATATCTTGTGGTTGCCAAGAGACTTTTCTCGCAACTACAGCAATTTGCTTTGCTAAGTCTTCGCGTACTCGTACAAAATCTCGACTGGGTTCCCAGACTTGGGCAAAGATTTTGAGAGTTTTATCACCGCGATCGTGGCTTAATGAAGCTGGAATCGTTTTAGTCTCAGGAAAACCCAGCCATGTGAGCAGTGTTTTGACTTCATTAGTGCCGCCACCTAAAAAATATGTCAAAAATCGCCACTGTTCAAATTCTGATTGACCTGCGTAATAGACGCTATCCAGAATTACAACAACATTATTCAGGTTGACTTGTTCTATCTTACCCAATGCCTCTGCTACATTGGCACGAACATCTTTGTCAACGGTTTTATCCTTGAGGATGTCAGCGATGTCTTTGACGTTGGGTTTGGCTATCTCCCCCAGATTTCCCAATGCCAATGCTGCACTGGAACGAACATCTTTGTCAACGGTTTTATCCTTGAGGAAGTCGAGGATGTCTTTGATGTAGGGTTTGGCTGCCTCCCCCAGATTTCCCAATGCCGATGCTGCACTGGAACGAACAGATTCGCCAATGATTTTATCCTTGAGGAAGTCGAGGATGTCTTTGACGTAGGGTTTGGCTGCCTCCCCCAGATTTTCCAATGCCGATGCTGCACTGGAACGAACAGATTCGTTAACTGTTTTATCCTTGAGGATGTCAGCGATGTCTTTGACGTAGGGTTTGGCTGCCTCCCCCAGATTTCCCAATGCCTCTGCTGCACCTCTACGAACAATTGAGTCAACAGTTTTATCCTTGAGGAAGTCGAGGATGTCTTTGACGTAGGGTTTGGCAACCTCCCCCAGATTTCCCAGTGCCTTTACTGCACCGTAACGAACATCTGAGTCAACGGTTTTATCCTTGAGGATGTCAGCGATGTCTTTGACGTAAGGTTTGGCAGCCTCCCCCAGATTTCCCAGTGCCTCTGCTGCACCTCTACGAACAAATTCGCCAACGGTTTTATCCTTGAGGAAGTCGAGGATTTCTTTGACGTAGGGTTTGGCAGCCTCCCCCAGATTTCCCAATGCCGATGCTGCACTGTAACGAACAAAGGAGGCAACGGTTTTATTCTTAAGGAAGTTGAGGATGTCTTTGACGTAGGGTTTGGCAGCCTCCCCCAGATTTCCCAATGCCTCTGCTGCACCTCTACGAACAGAGGGGTCAACGGTTTTATCCTTAAGGATGTCAGCGATGTCTTTGACGTAGGGTTTGGCAACCTCTCCCAGATTTCCCAGTGCCTTTACTGCACCGTAACGAACATCAGAGTCAACGGATTTCTCCTTGAGGATGTCAGCAATATCTTTGACGTAGGGTTTGGCTGCCTCTCCCATATTTCCCAATGCCGATACTGCACCGGAACGAACATTTGAGTCAACAGTTTTATTCTTGAGGATATTGAAAACTTTCTGAGCAATATCCTCTGGTTTCTGAACCACCAGGTTCAAATTTTTTAGATCATATTCATTTAATTTTTCAAAAGCGAGTGTCTTTACTCCGTCATATCTATCATCAATGGCAGCAACGATACCGTTAATCTGCCACGCTTCTGGCTTGGGCTTCGGCTGTTCTTTCGCACTTACCCAAGGCAGGGCGAGGAGGAGAGTCAACAGCAAGGTAAAGGGAAAAAGGAAAAAAGGCGACGATCGCTTTTTAATTATGTGCAAATACATTTGTATAATTCGTAATTCGTAATTTTATTTAGATATAAAGGCTCTTTCTGCCCTTTCCTCAGTAGGGAAAGAGAAGGGAGTTAGGTTTCTTACTAGTAAATCAGGAATCGCTACAGTTATCTTTTTACCGTCTGATAACTCAACCTAGCCAGAAATGGAATATTAATGTAATTATTACAGGAATTTAAAAAGATACGCTCAGAGTATAGTACTGAGCTTCCTTGAGCGATGGTGCGTAGGCGTAGCCCGTCGTAGACATCGCCTACTCAAACCACTGCACGAGATAATAACAATACCTCGTTCAATTGTTAGCGATCGCTAATGTCCTTTGATAACCTCTGCAAACTCCTGTCCGAAAAACATCCTGCTATCTTTGCCAGTTGGGTATTAGGAACACCACAAACTTCCGTCACAGTTCTCAAAACCGAATTGAGTATTGAACCAATTCGCGCTGATTATGTCACATTTTTACAACTACAAGGACGCATTCTGCATCTGGAATTTCAAACCAAACTAGAATCTACGCCACCCCTACCCCTGCGGATGCTAGATTATTGGGTACGCTTGTATCGTTTGTATCGTCTACCAATAACGCAAGTTGTCGTATTATTGCTTCCCCCTGCACCAGGAACAGTAATTGAAACTGTCTTCTGTGTCGAAACTACTCGTCATGAATATCGCGTGATTCGCTTATGGGAAGAAAATCCCGAACTATTCCTCAATGAGCCAGCTTTGTTACCCTTAGCACCACTGGCAGCAACCACGCAACCTCAAGCATTGTTGCAACAAGTTGTGGTCAAAGTTAATCAACTTGAGCCAAGACAACGACCAGAAATTTCTGCTTACACCCAAATCTTAGCGGGGTTAAAATACAATCAAGACTTGATTCGACAATTATTTCGGGAGGGTATGATGCGCGAGTCAGTAATTTATCAAGAAATTCTCGCTGAAGGTGAACAACGAGGAGAACAACGCGGACGGGAAGAAGGACGAAAGGCGGAAGGGCAATTGCTCATTCTCCGTCAACTTACTCGACGGGTGGGAGAATTACCCCAAGAGATGCTAGACCGGATTGAAACTCTCTCCTTAGAACAATTAGAAAATCTCGGTGAAGCATTGTTGGATTTTCAGGCGATCGCGGATTTAGAAGCCTGGTTTGCCACATTAGAGTTCAATTAACTTGAATCCCCAAGGTTTGAGAGCTGCTAAAGCTATTTCTTCATTTACACCCTCATAAGCCTCCCATTCCAACGGATGCTCTTTTGGATGTCCGTCGCCGACATTACCTGCAACTTTAATTATTGGACAGTTGGCGATGCGATCGCGCTCCAACCCTCTTGGTACTACTAGTTGGATTTTGTGACCGACAAACTTGGCTGTACTGTCATTAGCTACAGATTCACGGATTAAACAAATATCACCAGCAGTCCCCCAAGTAGTTTGGTAAATGTGGAGGAACGATATATAGGTTGCTGGTTTGATGGATCTTTTTAGAACGTGCATTATCTGTAATCCTTATACTATGAGGGAAAAATCATAAATCATATGAGTATTTTGTATCACGTTCGTAGGGAAGAATGTTTTTAAATCACATTTTGCACCTAGCCCAGGCGATTAGAAACCGCCTGGTGGAATATATCAGCTTTCAGTTGAGTCTAATAAAGACCTAACCCCCAACCCCTTCCCCACAAGGGAAGGGGAGTAAGATTCAAAGCCTTACAAATGAGCGTAGACGCATTAGCGAAGCGGTAGCGACGTTCGCGTAGCGTCTCCCCTTGGGAGAAGGAGCGTCAGCGGCTTGTCGTAAGACATCGCTAAAATACGATAATCGCCCACATACTAACTCCCAAAGCGATCGCAGCTAGGTGTTGCCAAAGGAGCGATCGCACTGGTTGCTTGGCAATCTTTTGCGTTAATAACATAGTCAACAACACTGAGAAAATTATGGTTGTACCTTGCAAAAAGGCAATCACTGCCGGGTGGGCAACCAATATTGGCAATTGTTCCCCACTCAAACCTAAAGTAGCAAAGGTCACGGGTAAAATCCGCCCGCCTTCGCCTAAGCCCAAACGTAGATAGTGAGCCAAGTTTCCCCCCAAAACTAATGGTAGGTAGCTATAGGCAAGTTCTACAAATTTTCGAGGCTTACGATTAAAGTTGAACACTTGGAGCAAGCCATAAGCCGCAAAGGTAAAAATCGCTGGGATAATTAACACGAGCAGCGATAATCCCAAGTGTTGCCAAAACTGAGTTAAATCCAGTTGTAATCCCAACCAAGCTTGCAACTCTGGCAAGCGATGCAGATATATCCCACCCAACAGCAAAAACAATAATGCTACTTCATAGCTGCGGGGTACATGAGTTGTCCACAGTTCAATTCCAGGGGGACGCAAGTTGAACTCAACGGAACGATGGGGACAGGCTTTCAGGCAAGTCATGCACAGTACGCAATCTCGGTTATCTTCTAACTGCGCTGGGTGGGAGTATAAAGGACATCCATTAGTTTCCAGCCCTTCGCCCTTTTGCGGCCCACCTTTATAGCATTGATAAGTAGTGCAACTGGCAGAACAAATACCTTGTTGTGCCCGGAGTTCCGTCATTGAGAGTTTGGCAAACAAACCATTCATCCCGCCAATGGGACAGAGATAACGACACCAAAACCGCCGCTCAAAAAGAGCCGAGAAAATCATCGCCCCAGCTGTAATTAACAGCAGCAAACAAGCGCTGAGGTAAGCTGTATTTTCTAAATGCCAGAGTTCTTCCCATAAGAAAATTAGGGTGAACAAACCAAACATGAACCATCCGCCCCATTTTTCAGCTTGCTCTCTCGGCCAGCGTTTCAGTTTTCGAGGCCACAGCCATAAAGATAACTTTTGGGTAATTTCCCCGTAAATCATGAAGGGACAAACAGAACACCAGATACGTCCCAAAAAAGGAAAGAGAAATAAGAAAAAGGGCCACCACCAAGCCCAAAATAGATTTAAGACGAAATTGCGATCGCGGGTTTGCGGCCCAATAAATAATACTGCAACAATAATCGCAAAAGCCGTTGCAGTAAAACCATAGTTAATGCGATCGGGCCACCAGGGACTACGTAAAAACTGCCGCAAACGAGGATAGGCATTTAACAGATTCACCCGAAATCGTTTTTTCTTCGTTTCGGCTGGCCAGAAAATTTCTTCTGTTAATTCATTGGCACCCTCCGCTTGCACGATCGCTCTTTCTACCAGATTTTTCAATTCTTTGAGGTTACCAGGAAAATCATAAGACTGGAGGCGACGCAAAGCTTCTGGGGTAATGTGCGGTTTCGGAACGCCTCTAGCTCGAATGTAGAGACTAGTATAATATTCAACCTGTGTTTGAATATCTGGTTTCCGCACCCGTAGCGGTGGTACTTTAATAATGTGACCAACAGAACGTTCAATTGTCGGCTGAGTTTTTTCTGAAACAATCAGAATTCTGGCTCTACTGGGGCGAGGTTCAGGTGCTGGTTCTCCGGAACGAGCCACGGGGGTATATGTGCCAGTTTTGAGCAACTGCGTCACGGGAGATAATAATTCTTCGGGCAATTCTTGGATGTTGTTGAGAACCAGAGTCCCTTCTCCCAACCATTCCAACAGTCCAGGTTTACCGCCAGCGCGACCGAATAAATCTGCACCGCTGGTTTGGAGAATACCACAATTGACTTTAATAATTGGTTCTCGCCGTTTTGGAGAACCAAAGTGGATTAGGGCTGCGATATTGTCTTTTTCTAACCCTGGTTCTCCGAAAATATCCACTGATTTGCGGTCAGCAGCCGCTTCGCGAATTTGCTCCCGCAGCCGCACAGCATAGCGACTTGTACCGACAATTCCCCGTTGTGCTTTGGTAACTAAATATGGTCGCAAAGCTACGGAACGTTCTTGTTCGTAGCCAAGTGCAGATGTGACTTGAGCTAATTCTTGAGCTAATTGACGCGAAAAAGCCTGAGCAATTTCGGGGTATTGGGTGGCTAATTCCCGAAATTTAGCAGCAGGCACAACCCACAAGTGACATTCGGTTACCGTAGTAATTGTGAATGGACTTAATTCATCCAACAGCAATTCTTTGAGTTCAATCACTGCTCCGGGAAGGAATCCACAAGCTAAGGCTGGGTTGCTTTCATTGGTGCTATTGCTTTCGAGTTGACCTTCTTGGAGAATATAAAGGGCTTCTGGAGGAGTGCCTTCGCTAACTAAGTCAGTTTCGGCACTCACTACTTGTTCTTCAATTTCTTGAGCGATCGCATTTAACACTTCAGGCGAGAGAATTCCTAAAGACGTGCGTTCTTGTAGCCATATAACCGTTTCTGGAGATGTCATATTAAATTCTCCGTGTAGGCTGTTATGTATAACCAGAATTATCCCTTGAAGCTGAGTCAAGAATTTAAAATTCTGAATTCTGAATTCTGAATCAAGTTCAGATCGCACTAGACTTTAGCTTTTCCTTTAAATTCTCCAGTAAGTTCCAAGACCTTTTTTCATTCTCCGAGATAAACAGAGGAAGCCAGTAGGCTGCTTTCTCGATCAACCTATTACTATCATTATTTAAATCTTCAATTAATTTTACTACTGACTTAAATCCCAGTTTAGGAATTACAAAATCTAACCATAATTTAATAGATTGAGCATTGGATTCTAAAACTCCATAGCTAAACATTTTCGTGACATAATCTCTTGTATGCAAAACCTTCTTTGCTATTACAATAGTAACCAGGCTTTTTTGTTCAACCATGCTCTTGATAATTTCATATACTGCAACTTCAGGTATTGATTTTAGATAATCTAAAATTACCTTTTCCTCCTGAGAAGTTAAGGATCTATAAGTACTAATCTGTATTAGTCTAAGTTGCATATCTGGTAAATTAATTTTAACAATCGATTCAGGAAAATTATGGCACTATATCTAGACTCAGCGATCGCATCGGAAGCTGAAGTTGTTAAGCTTTGGGGATGGGTGAAAGGCATTACCACAAATCCCACGCTGTTGTCTCAAAGCGATACCCCACCAGAAACCACGCTCAAAAAATTGGTTGCCTTGACTTCTGGGCCGTTATACTATCAACTTATGGCATCAGATAAAGCTGGGATGCTAGCTGAAGGTAGAAAAGCTTTCGAGATTATTGGTTCACAAACAATTTTAAAGATTCCTGCAACACCGTTAGGTTTTGAAGTGGTGGCAAGTCTCTCACCAGAAATTACCTGTTCGGTGACAGCGATTTACAGTGCAGCACAGGCAGCAGTAGCACGGGAAGCTGGAGCTAAAATTGCTATAGCTTATGTAAATCGCGCGACTCGGTTGTTAGGTGACGGTATTGCTTTGGTGCGGGATATGGCTAGCGTACTCAAAGGCAGTGATATGGAAATCTTGGCAGCTAGTATCAAATCTCCCGAAGAAGCAGCCGCGTCGTTGCAAGCCGGGGCCCATCATTTAACTTTACCACTGGCAATGTTGCAAGCGATCGCAACTCATGAATTCTCACAAAAAACCGTTGAAGAATTTGCTAAAGGAGGCATCGGTTTAACTAATTACTAATTCGTAATTATTGGGTTTTAGTTCCACACAAAATTGTCAAATGCGATTAATAAGTGAATTTAGCTAAACTATAAAAATCGAATTTTCTCAACATTTCCAGAAATGTGAACACCGCAGGCACTTGCAGGGTGTTAGATAAAATTGCAGTTGCAATTACTCTTTCGAGTGGTGCAGGTAAACTGTATACCTGCACCTTTGGGGGAATGGGTACAGCTGCTAAACGAGGCATAATAGCTGCTCTCAACCCTTGATTCACCATACTAACGACTGTGGAATCTTCTTGAATGTCGCTAGCAGTATTGATTGGAATTGCTAAAGTCTTCAGGTGGTTATGAAGAATGCGTCCACAGGGTGTACAAGGAAGCAAAACTGGCGGATAGGCTGCTATGTCTTCCCAAGTAATTTTCGGACTGCTAATTTTGGTATCTGGTGGTAGTAAAGCTAGATACTCATCCCGAAAAATTTCCCAGGTTTCAAATTCATCACTGGTTGGCAGACAGGTAATACCAATATCGGTACGTCCATCACGCAAACACTGTTCTACATCCGTGAAAGCAGCGCACTCTATGATTGTGACAGCAATTTCTGGAAATTGATTGTGAAATTGGGCGATCGCTTTTGGTAATAGATGGGTGGCGACACTCCGAAAAGCCGCAATTCGCACATGACCACCGTGTAAACCTTTATGCAGGTTTGCTTCGTGTTGCATCATCTCTAGATGCTGCATTGCTTGACGCGCATGATACAAAATCCGCTCTCCAGCAGGTGTCAGCACAGCACCGTGACGACCTCTGGCAAATAAAGGCACACCCAACTCTTCTTCTAGGGTGGCAATGGCATGACTAATCGCAGGCTGGGAAAGCTGCAATTCTAAGGCTGCCTCACTAAAGTTACCACGATCTGCTACTGCAACTATGGCTCGAAGTTGGGAGAGTTTCATGGGCAATTGATGAGAACAAGGGCATACACATCCTGACTTTATTGTGGCAAAAAGGTTGTATTAGTGATTTCTCATATCTATAAATACCATTTATAGAACCTATGCAAGCCATGATTTGATTCCTAACTGAGATGTTGCTACTGTTTTATCTACTGAGCAACTTTCAGGAATAATTCTATGAGCAATGAGATTAGGTGTCTACCAACAGAAGATATAGAAATAAATTGTAATCCGTTATTCAAGAAAAAATTCAACTCAAACTTCTGGGAATCTCTACATAGTCTGTGGAAAAGTTTTGTCAAAAAACTCCTAGCAGATCCTAACGAATTACAAGTTTGGCAAAAGGTTGACCGCCACGGTAATACTTATTGGCAAGCTTACGACCCTGCAACCGGAAAATCTTTTTCTTCGGGTTCCCAAGCTGATATCTGTATGTGGATTGAACAGCTTTATAGGTATTAAAAATATGACAAAATTTACTTTGGTAATTGACAATAAAAATTACTCCTCTTGGTCCGTAAGGATAGTCGCAACAAGCATCTGTAAGAGTATTATTA
The DNA here is from genome assembly GCF_034531305.2 of Nostoc sp. ChiQUE02. Taxonomy (NCBI): domain Bacteria; kingdom Bacillati; phylum Cyanobacteriota; class Cyanophyceae; order Nostocales; family Nostocaceae; genus Nostoc; species Nostoc sp. ChiQUE02. The sequence goes on along the minus strand of NZ_JAVRBN020000082.1, from coordinate 6,988 downwards.
CGAGTTAATTACGAATTATTTAACTTGGCTCATTCAAATAGGATAAATAGGTATTTGCCCAAATCGCAGCTTGAGTGCGATCGCGCAAATTTAACCTGTTTAAAATATTTGTAACATGATTTTTTACTGTCCCCTCAGAAATGTAGAGTTCCTGAGCAATTTCTCGGTTACTAGCGCCTGTAGCAATTAACCGCAAAACTTCTTTTTCTCTAGGAGTGAGTTCAATTAAACTAGATGGTACAGGCGGTGACTGAGTTGATCCAGGATGAGAAAACTGAGTCAACAGTTTTTTAACTATACCTGGGCCTAATTGAGTATATCCCTTATGAACGGCACGAATAGCAACAGCTAATTCTTCTGAAGGTGTATCTTTCAATAAATAACCCATCGCCCCATTTTGCAAAGCTGCTGATACATATTCATCATCATCAAAAGTTGTGAGTACTAAAATCTTAGTTTTGACAAAACGTTTTTGAATTTCTTGCGTGGCTGCAACTCCATCCATAATCGGCATTCTGATATCTAGCAATACTACATCTGGCTGAAATTCAGCAACTAAATTAATCGCCTGTTCACCGTTTTCTGCTTCTCCAACTATCTCTAAATCTGCTTCTAGTTCCAATAGCGCTCTTAATCCTTGGCGAATTAAACTTTGATCGTCTACCAGCAACACTTTAATCATCATGCCAACCTCGTTAAGGGAATATCAACTGTAATTTTGCAACCAGAACCAAGAGTGCTACTAATATTAAATTCACCTCCAAGTGCTAAAGTGCGATCGCGCATACTATGAAGTCCAAAACCAGTAGTATTTTGCCCTAAATCAAAACCTCTACCATTATCTTGAATTATCAATCGTAAATTTCCTCTTGTCGTAGTAAGTTCAAGTTTAACCTCTGTTGCATACCCATATTTAGAGATATTTGTCAAAGATTCTTGAGTGATCCGGTAAATAGCAGTATTAATTTCAGGTGGTAGAGAATATTCCAGGTTAATTTTATAAATTGGTAAAATGCCATTAGAGCGATGAAAATTTTCTGAAAGACTAGCGATCGCACGTTCTAAAGACTGTTCTTGTAAGGGATTAGAACGCATAGTAGAAACAGATTGACGGACATCTTTTAGAGCTTTTGAACCTAATTCCTTTGCAGTTGCTAGAAATGTTTCAGCCTTGCCTGGGTTAGATTGCCATAGTTTCAAAGCAGTTTCTAATTGCAGATTTAAAGCCGTCAGAGAGTGTCCTAATGAATCATGAATTTCACGAGCAATGCGGTTACGTTCTTCTAAGGTAGCTTGATTTTCAATTTGCATGGCATATTGACGGAGTTTTTCGTTAGCAAGAGCTAGCTTTTCTCGACTTTGCCGTTCAGACAAGACTGCATTCATCATCAACAACACAAAAACCAAACTTAAGCCAAATACTAGCGACGAATTCAAAATCAAAAATCGATATCGCTCTTGCGCCTGTGGCGATGCTTGAAAATTGAATAATTGATATTTTAGTTGTGTAGTAATTAAAAATAATGTGAATGATAAACTTGTAACAAATAAACGGCCAGGTAACTGAAAAATCAGACAACTGCGAGTCACTAAAATTATATAGAGAAAGGGGAAAAGCCGAGCAAATCTCTCTCCGAAAAATCCAATTATTAAAATCAATAAAATTTCAATGACTGTGTAAATTACCTTAGTTGTCTGCTTATTACTGGGTAATCTTAAACCCATTAATGCAAAAATAATCAGACTAAAAATTGATAGTTCTGGCAATATGCTACAAACTGACAAGTCTGGAAATGCACCACAAATTGATAGTTCTGGAGGCTTAGGACGAAAACGCCGTAACGGAGGTGGTATCACGGCTGTCAATGCGGTGATTGCTAGTAATGTCCACTCCAGATAAAGCAGAGATGGAAAAGGATGTTTCTTAATTTGAATTGGACGACTCATTAGTCGCGTTGCTCCAGTTATAAGTTATAAGTTAGGAATTCCGAATATTTGAGTAGCGGCTTTTGCCGCTTAAACTTTTTGCTGAGTGAGAAATTAAAAATAAGTTCCAAGAGCAAAACCGTTAGGGAATAAGCTAAATAACGACTTATGAATTAATCATAATCAAGTTTTTCATTATTTATAATTCCTAACCCTTGTACAGACACGATTAATCACGTCTCTCTCCTAACTCCTAACTATTTATTGTCAATCATGTTTCTCAAAATTCCATCATGACTAAAGTCATGGGTAAAACCATGACTTTCTCCTCATGTAACTACTGAAGATAAGTTTTTATGATGGTGACATCCAACCAGGAAAAACCCACCAGACAAGTAATGAAACTCAAAGCATTATCGCTAGTTGCTGGAGCGTTCACGAAGTGTGCGCCTTGCGCTCTCGCCTTAACTTTAACTGCAACTTCCTTTGCTGTTCACGCCCAAACAGCCTCTCCTTCACCCGTGTTACTCGCACAAACTCCACAAAAAGAAAGGGGCCCTTGGAAAGATTTGGGTCTAACAGATGCCCAAAAAGCCCAAATTCAGACGATTCGCCGTGATAGCCGTGCCAAATTTGAAGCAGTTTTGACCCCAGAACAAAAAGCAAAATTAGAGGCAGCAAAACAAGCACGTCGGGCTGAATGGCAAGCGCGTAAAGCTCAGGGGCAAACAGGTCAAGGTCAACGGCAACCCGGTCAACGTCGAGGAAAGGGTGGTTTTGCTGACTTAAATCTAACTGAAGCACAAAAAACCCAAATGCGACAAATCCGCGAGTCTGAGAAACAACAGATTCAAGCAGTCTTAACCCCGGAACAGCGTCAAAAATTAGAGCAATTCCGTCAAAATGCTCCTTCACGCCGTCAACAAGGCAATCCTCAATAATCATCTTTCAAAAAATAATAATTCTGGGGTGGGCAGTGCCGCCCATCTCAATCCCAAAATAGATTATGATCCAACCCTTTGCCGCTTCCCCAAATCCCGCTCTTCGCCTGCAACAGGTATTAGATTTACTCGATCGCATCGCTGAAGCGCAGGGGCGAGATGTTCCCCAAATTGTGGAAATAGAGAAATTGCATTTTCTCCCGACTGGCACTTTTGGTAAAACTTGGGCAGACTTTCTCAATGAACACAATTTAAAACCCTTTACTACAGGTAGCCGCCGTAAACAACTCCATGACGGGGTTCACGTCCTCACAGGCTATGGCACAGACTTTATTGGTGAAGCAGAAGTACAGGCATTTTTATTAGGAACCAAATTTAGCATAACTAACTTGATGCTGGGGCTAGGACTGTTGCGAGTCATCCATAAAAACCTAAATTCTCGACAACAATTTACCTGGGACAGACTTTGGCAAGCATACCAACGCGGTCGTCACTCCCACTTTGACCCAGATACTTGGCAACCAGAATTACTCTGGCACTTACCCTTGACTGATGTCCAGGCATTGTTTTCCATAATCAAAAATTAACAGACTTCTTGCAGAAGATGCGGAAAGGGGAAAACTTCATCCCCTTTCCCTTTCCCTATTTATTCCCATGCCTCCAGGAGTTTTGAGTGCTGAGTGGAAAATCTCACTTCATTACTCAGCACGGGCTAAACCTTAGCTATCCACTAACGGAACTGTTTGGCCCCATGACCAATTTAGTAGACTTTCAAGATCGTTATGAGTTATGAGTTAATTCAAAACTCCTAGCTTGATTAAAATGTCCAAAGAATTTGCAATTGGTAGTAAAGTCCGTGTTGTGGCACTACCAGCCTATGTCAAAACTGCTGAACCTATGCCCATGCTGCGCCCACCCAATGTAATTCACATTGGCGAAGAAGGTATAGTCATTGATCGCAGACCCGGTGGATATTGGGGTATTCGCTTTGCTAAGGGGGCCTTTCTCCTAGATAGTCAATACATCGAAAGCATAGATACCCTCCCGAATCTCACTTAGAATGAGATTTCTCGCAACCAAGAATTGTAAACTTGTGTAAAGTTGTGATTCTGGTTTGCACCATGATTTCCCGCCGCACTTTTTTAAGCATATTATTTGCCAGCTGTATTTCTATCATCGGCTGGCTGAATTTTACCCCTGCTGCTGATGCTCTTGGTGGTAAACTTCCTGCAATTAATCAACCCGCACCAGAGTTTACTTTGCCAACTAACACAGGTGATGGCAAAATTTCCCTCTCTGACTTGCGTGGTAAGTGGTTAGTCCTCTACTTTTATCCCAAAGATTTTACCTCTGGTTGTACTATAGAGGCTCGTCGTTTTCAGCAAGACTTACCCCAATACCTCGAAAAAAATGCTCAGATTATTGGCGTTAGTGCTGATGATATTGATTCCCACGCCAAATTTTGTGATTCAGAGGGACTAAAATTCCCGCTGTTGGCTGACACTGATGGTTCAGTGAGTAAAGCTTATGGTTCGTGGCTCGGCTTTTTATCTATGCGTCACAGTTTTATCATCGATCCTCAAGGCGTCTTGCGCGAGACTTTTGTCAAAGTCAACCCAACCATTCACAGTTCAGAAGTGCTGGCACGACTAGAAAAATTACAGTCCACAGCTTCTTAGATGATTAGCCTAAGTCAAGGATTTGTCTCTTTGGTTTAGGCTAACAATAATTAAGCAATTAGTTCAAAATTAGCAGATGTAAGGACTTTAGTTCTCACTACAAACCAAAGTTTTTATTAACGGTATTTTGTCAGTTATCATATTGTTTTAATAATCGACTATTTAAAGAGAAAAATGCTGCTTCACCACATCTAGGCGTGAACAGTTCCAATAATCGACATGGGAGACAATTAAACCCTCAGAGTTAAGACCTAATTCACTCCAACCAGGAATAGAGATCCGTGGCTTCCAAGGGAGAGGAGTATTCCAACTTAGTGTCCACTCAGTTTTTATTGTGTCTCCTAAACGTTGAATATTATGTAAGTCCATCTTGGGATCTAAAAACCAAGTTTTGATAAAATTAATCATTTCTTTGTAACGTTTAACACCACTAAATTTATTTAGTGGGTCTTTAAAATAAACGTCTGGAGCGTAAATGCTGTAAGTTTGATTTTCTGGGAACCTTTGATAGTCTTCTTTGAGGATTTCAATGATATCCATGATAAATAGATATAGCGTTTCCTAATCATACAAGGTATATCATATTCCCCTCATCGCTTGCGGGGAGGGGGTTCGGGGTGGGGTTCTTGTATCTCACTCAAGCGAGAACCGCTATATATCTGTAAATTGGTTTAATATGGAAACGTGGCGCGAATATAAATCCCTATTGAAAATTGAAATCAACCTTCATTCCATAAACGTTCTAACTGACGCCGCCAAGTAGCTAGGACTTCTTCTCGTGCCTCTGGGATTTGATTTATTTCGCCCATTAATCCTTCTGCGTAAAAGCGTTCTAAGGTTTGCATAGTAGCTTGGAGAGATTGTCCTTGCTGTTTTGCTGCCTTAATAATTTGCCGGATGCGGCTTTCAATTAGGCGATTAAAGACATTATCTAATCCAGCCTGATAGAGAGACACAAGTCGGTTGATTGCATTGGACAAATCTGCGCTTACTAAAGTCTCAACGTTATGTTGAAATACCCCCCAAATTACCCCTTCATACAAAGCGTAACGTACTTCCTGAGTGTCATCAAAGTTGGCTTCTAGGAACTGTTCTAAAAATGGTTGGGCTTGTTGGATGGGCACAATAGGCAGTAAAACTCGCAGCCAAGTATTATCTTCGGAAAGCAGCACCAACAGCCGAAAAGTAGAAGCGTCTACTTGCCACGATCCAGGGGCGCTTGCACCAACAGCCGATGTGCCAAATAATTCTGTTAGCGTAGCCGCTATTTCTTCAGGTGTCATAAGGCTTTATTTGGATATAGCCTCTAGATTAGCGCAGAGGTGTATCACCTTATTCACTAGTAGTTCGCCAAGTTCCCTTTGCGGGGTAAAGGGAAAAGGTTTTTAGCCCCTGCCCCCTTTAGGGATAAGGGGGCCCCACCTTCCCTTTTCCCCAGTCCAAACCCAGCCCAGCAATTTTGGGTTGGCAGACTACTAGAATGCTGTGCTGATTGCTGAACAACTTCCAGTGGTAAAGTTTAAGTTTCCCTGAATACGCAGTGGGGGCGCACAGCTAGGTGTACGCCCCCACAAATGAATGTATTCCACTGAATTGAAATATGTGATTTAAATGAACGAAGTGCTCAAAAACACGATGCCGATCGCACAGAAAGCGAAGCCAGCAATACTCATTTTCCAGGGTAAAATTTGGTTTATTTCTCCCATACCCATTGCAATACCAATTTCTCTGGCACTCATGGCAACTACAAACAGAGTTAAGGTAATGCCTAGTATATAGGCAATTAGTGGCATCATTCCTGCCCCAATAATAGATCCAGCATCAGCGTAACCCTGAAATAAACCAGCACTGACGCTCACCAGAGCAAGCACCATAAAGTTTGGTTGATTTGACATCATCAGCATAGTACCAAAAACAATGGTAGAAATGGCGATGGCTATTTCTGTGCCTGGGAAATTTAGCTGAAATACATGAATTACAATGCCCAAGATTGCGGCTAAGACAAAACATCCAGCGATCGCAGCGCCACGAACAAACACAGATGAGAGTAAGCCAATAGCAATAATACCAACTAAACAATTCAAGCCAATTACTGGATCTGCCAGTCCCCAGAGAAAGCCTTCCCAGGGGTTAGAGATGGCATGATCGGCTGGTGTCCCACTCCATGAACTCAGTAAGCTAATTAAAATTAAGGCTGCGATCGCTCCAATATGGCGATGCATTAACTTCGAGGGATGAAATTCCCCTGAAGTACGGGATTCTGATAATTTAGTCTTGAACATTACCATCTGCCAAATTAGTTTTTTCGGTAATTTATACTACCCACCTACCCAAAAAAACTAACGTGGTAATCATGCTAGATTACACTAGTAGTCTGGCAAGCCAACTTTGCTAGGTGAGACATCCGGATACAACCGTCCCATTTTACTGCGTGCATCCGTA
>NZ_JAVRBN020000081.1:0-17659 GCF_034531305.2 Nostoc sp. ChiQUE02 | reverse complement strand
GCTCGTAAGGGTATAAAACATCCTCCTATTCCTGTGCCTTCTTAATCCCTTTTTACTGGGGGAGAGTGAAAAACTACGAATGTTGACTATTCATCAGGCGATAATCTGCTCTCTGGAGACAATGGCAATGATTATCTTAGTGCCTCTGGCTACGAGTACGACAATGTTGGTGAAGGAGTCTATCGCAGGGCATTAGGCAATAACACCCTCAACGGTGGTGCTGGCGATGACCACTTGATTGTTGATTATTCAACAGGCAAGAACCTACTCTCTGGGGGTGATGGCAATGATACTCTTAGTGCATATAGTGCATTAGGCAATAACACTCTTGATGGTGGTTTTGGCAATGATATCCTAACAGGTGGTTTTGGTAATGATACCCTCTATGGAAATAATGGTACTGATACCTTTGCTTTCAATAGTTTCAATCAAGGTGTAGATAGACTTTATGACTTCAACGCCACTAATGAACTGATTCAGGTATCGGCTACTGGTTTTGGTGGCGGGTTATCAATAGGTTCACTTAAGACAAGTCAGTTTACCCAAGGAGCATCTGCAACGACAAGCAATCAACGATTTATCTATGACAATGCTACGGGTGCACTGTATGTTGACCAAGATGGCAGTGCGTCTGGGTTTACTCAGGTAAAATTTGCACAATTATCTACTGGATTGTCACTAACCAAAAACAATTTTGTGGTTATTTAATCGTGATTAATGCTCTGCCATCATTCTAGGCACAGAATGGGAGGTTCTATTTTAAGCACCTTCCATTAAATTATTTAATACAATTACTATTAGCAGAGAGAGATGTTGGATTTTGATCCCCAACTTTCGATATGGATGCGGATGGTTTACAAGTGTTCTTGGCTAAGTTTGGTCATGTCTGCGTTCATGATTCTGGTAACTTATAACGATCCTAGCTTAGATACAATATATTTTCATGCGTAGGCGTAGCCCGCACAACCCTTGGAGAGGCTGCGCCAAAGACATGGTTTGACTCCGCTCACCAGCCGCTCAGTGACCACCGCAGGCATCGTTTGATCTTTATCATCGCAAACAAGAAGGAAAATATGTATTTTTTGATCAATCCTTCGAGCATTCCTAAAGTTTGCTGTCTTGAAAGCCTCCACTCAAAATTATTTGTGACTGCTGTCTGCAAATTCTTGACCATAAACTCTAAAAATGTGAAGAACACACTATTAGCATATGCATTTCTCGGCATATAATATAAAGAGTATGCAAAGATAGTTATTTAACTCTAGACATCTAAATAAATATTCAGTATTTAGTTAGTATCAGGTTATTTAGATGCTCCCTATTTTTAAGCTAGACATCGACGGGCAATAGCCCACAACGAGGGTATAAAAATCCCTTTCCCTATCAATAGTTAACTGTTCCCTATTTTCCAGACAGTAGAACTAGCTCTTTTAAGGTGTTGTGTGAGTTTCAGGCATTTAAGCTTGTTTTGGCGAAGTTTTTCAGCCATGCCTGAGTTGGGTGTAGCTGCGACTATGCTATTAAGGATGGTTATAAAAAGCCTGAAACTACCTATTTCACTTCATCCACATAGTCATGAATTTGTACAGCGCGTGAGACTTTGATATTTAGATAAGTGCTACTTACAAGCTGGTCAACAGAGTGGATTTTCGAGAAAAATTAGTGTCCCTTAAAGGTGACATAAAAGTATGCCGAAAGCGTTACTCTCGGCGAATTCTTGTGCACTAAAATAGCGCTAACTCAGGACTGAGAACTTAAAATTACTGAAAAAATTGATTTACGAAGGTAAAATTTATGGCAAATATCATTGGAACCAACGGTAATGATACCCTAGTGGGCAGTAACGGCGCGGACACAATTAAGGGTCTTGCAGGCAACGATATCATCACAGCCAAAAAGGGTAATGATATCCTGACTGGTGGTGGTGGCAAGGATAAATTTGTTTATAACTTGGGCGACGGTACTGATACCATCACTGATTTTGGTGGCATTGGTAAAGGAGCAAATCCGACAGCAGCAGTCATTGCCGAAGTGGATACAATTAAATTTCAAGGTGCTGGCTTGAGTGCCCAAAATCTCCTGCTGACTCAGAATGGCAGCAATCTGGAAATCACCTTTGAAGGGGTGGCTGGTGCCAAAGTTCTCGTAAAAAACTTCAAACTAGAAAACTTAGATAACCTAAACGCTTCTGGTACAAGACCAGCTATTGGCAATATCCTATTTGATGGGCAAACTAGCATCACCGACAGCTTTAATGTCCTCAATGCCAACTCCACTGATACTAGCCTGAGCATCAAGAACACGGTTATCTTCCTTAATGACCTCTCTAACAACATTACGGGTTTAGACAACTCAAATGATGTGATTAATGGTCAGGGGGGTAATGACAAAATCGATGGCAAAAGTGGCAACGACATGCTGAGAGGTGGTGCGGGGAATGATACTCTCATCGGTGGTGCGGGCAATAATACTCTCATCGGTGGTACTGGTGACGATAACTTGAGCGCTAATAGTTCAACAGGGGATAATCTGCTCTCTGGGGGCGATGGCAATGATTCTCTCTCCGTCTCTGGCTACCAATACACCGACTACCCAGACGGCGATGACCTTCGCTCGTCTGGCAAGAACACCCTCAATGGTGGTGCAGGTAACGATTACTTGAGTGCTAGCGGTTCAACGGGCAATAATTTGCTCTCTGGCGGCGATGGTAATGATTCTCTCTCTGTCTCTGGGTACTACGAAGGAAATAGCTACTTTAATCACGACTCTCACTCGTCTGGCAAGAACACCCTCAACGGTGGTGCAGGTAACGATTACTTGAGTGCTAGCGCTTCAACAGGCGACAATCTACTTGATGGTGGTGATGGTAATGATACTCTCTCCATCTCTGGCCACTACAAATACACTCCCAACGAAAACCCGTACGAACCCCGTAACGTCTCCATCACATACGACTCTCGCTCGTCTGGCAAGAACACCCTCAATGGTGGTGCTGGTGATGATTACTTGAGTGCTAGCGGTTCAACAGGTCATAACCTGTTGGATGGGGGCAATGGTAATGATACTCTCATTGGCGGTACGGGGAATGATACCCTCGTTGGTGGTAAGGGGAATAACTCCCTTGTTGGTGGTACTGGTAACGATAGCTTGAATGTTGACTCTTCACCAGGCGATAACCTACTGGATGGTGGCGATGGCAATGATACACTCTCCGTGTCTGGGGACTACTACAGCAATGTTGTGGTGTTTGGTAATAATACCCTCAACGGTGGTGCTGGTAACGATAGCTTGAATGCTGACTATTCACCAGGCGATAACCTACTGGATGGTGGCAATGGCAATGATACTCTCTCCGTGTCTGGTGGCTACTACGATCCTGTGGTGTCTGGTAATAACACTCTCAAGGGTGGCGCTGGTAACGATAGCTTGAGTGCTTTCTTTTCAAAAGGCGATAACTTACTAGATGGTGGCGATAACAATGATACTCTCTCCATCAATCTTACCCGTGGTAATAACACCCTCATTGGTGGTGCTGGTGACGATTACTTGAGTGCTAACATTTCAACAGGCAATAATCTGCTCTTTGGGGGCGATGGCAATGATTCTCTCTTTGCCTCTGAGTTCGAGGGCTACAGGTTTGATAATACCTCTGGTAAGAACACCCTCAACGGTGGTGCTGGCAACGACTACTTGAATGTTAACTATTCACGAGGCGCTAATCTGCTCTCTGGTGGCGATGGCAATGATTCTCTCTCCGGCTCTAGCTACGGCTACGGCTACGGAGGATCTTTTTATAACACCACTGGCAATAACACTCTTAATGGTGGTGCTGGTAACGATAATTTGAATGTTGACTATTCATCAGGCAATAATTTGCTCTCTGGAGACAATGGTAATGATTATCTCTCCGCCTCTGGCTATAAGTACGACGAGTACGGCAACTACGGCGAAGGAACATATCGCAGGACATCAGGCAATAACACCCTCAACGGTGGTGCTGGCGATGACCACTTGATTGTTGATTATTCAACGGGCAAGAACCTACTCTCTGGGGGTGATGGCAATGATACTCTTAGTGCACATAACGCATTAGGCAATAATACCCTCAAAGGTGGTTTAGGCAATGACTACCTCACTGGTGGTTTTGGTAATGACACCCTCTATGGAAATGATGGTACTGATACCTTTGCTTTCAATAGTTTCAATGAAGGTCTTGATACTATTTATGACTTCAACGCCACTAATGAATTGATTCAGGTATCGGCTACTGGTTTTGGTGGCGGGTTATCAATAGGTTCACTTAAGACAAGTCAGTTTACCCAAGGAGCATCTGCAACGACAAGCAATCAACGATTTATCTATGACAATATTACAGGTGGACTTTTCTTTGACCAAGATGGCAGTGCGGCTGGGTTTAGTCAGGTAAAATTTGCACAACTATCTACTGGATTGTCACTAACCGAAAACAATTTCGTGGTTGTTTAATTGTGATTAGCGTTCTTTTGCCAATCTAGGCAAAGAATGGGAGGTTCTATTTTAGGCACCTCCCATTAGATTTTTCAATACAATTACTGTTAACACGGAGTAGATTTTAGTTTTGGTTCCTCGACTTTCGGTATGGGAGCGGATGCGTTGCAAGTGTTCTTGCTCAGTCTGGTCATATCTGCGTTAGTGATTCTTGCTTAGATACAATGTATTGCCATGCGTAGGCGTAGCCCGCACAACTCTTGGAGAAGCTGCGCCAACGACATACTTCGACTCCCTTCCCTACGGGACGCTACGCGTAGCTTGCTTCCCCGGAGGGGTACGACTACGCTCAGGGCAAGCCGCTCACCAGCCCCTCAGTGACCACCACAGGCATCGCTTGATCTTAAGCCGACACCCAATAGCCCAACCCAGTCATTGCTGCGATGGGAAGGAGAATGCACACGCTCATGAATTTGTCCAGTATCTAAGGCTGAGATATTAGCCCTTTTAAGGTGACAAACGAAGATACGTTGTTGGGTTAATGGAAGTGAAAGTATCAAGATATTGAAACTGAGTAAAGACACTCTGAAAGCTCAAGGCTGAATAGTCTTCGCCGACTGGTTAAATAACAAATCTCGTGATTTATCTGGATCAAGCGCTTGAGTTTTCAATGCTTCTGCTTTCTCGTAAGCGCGAATTGTTGCCGGACGGGCTTTAATTGTCTCAAACCAGCGCTTGACGTTAGGAAAATCCTCCAGGTTTTGACTTTGGCGTTCATGGGGCACAATCCAGGGATAAGCAGCAATATCAGCGATGGAATAATCGCCAGCCACAAATTCTCTATCTGCTAGTTGCTTATTCAGTACTGCATATAAGCGTCCCGTCTCATTCACGTAGCGGTTAATGGCATATTCAATCTTTTCGGGAGCATAAGCGCTAAAGTGATGATTTTGTCCCGCCATTGGCCCCAGTCCTGCCATTTGCCAGAACAACCATTCTAAAACTTGAGTGCGATTACGTATATCTTGAGGGATTAGTTTCCCGGTTTTTTCTGCCAAATATAGCAAGATTGCACCAGACTCAAATACCGAAATCGGCGCGCCTCCATCTGCTGGTTCATGGTCAACGATCGCAGGGATGCGATTGTTAGGAGAAATCTTCAGAAATTCCGGCTTAAATTGATCCCCAGCCCCAATATTCACAGGAATTATGGTATATGGTAAGCCGACTTCTTCCAAGAAAATTGTGATTTTATGACCGTTTGGAGTTGTCCAATAATAAAGTTCAATCATGGTTTTTTTCCTTATATTGAGCGTTAGAATTTAAATGCAGAGGCACGCAGATATTTCACTACTAATTAATACATTGTTGTACTAAAGATTGCGGGGATTTGGCGATCGCAGCCCAAACTCTGTGGTGAACCTGAAGAATTGGTGTGGGATATTTGGCTTCGAGTAATTTTGCCAATTCTTGGTCAAATATTTCTACTTTTTCTGGTGTCAAGCTGGCTCCCACGCCAGCACTAGCACGAATTCGCCCCCGCCAATCTTCGTGTGTATAAGACACAAATACATCGTAAGAAAATGTGCGGATTTCTCGAAATCCTCCTTCGCCAATGTCTTGTAACCACAGGGGATACAATCCATTCCCGCCGCCTAGATTCCACGCTGGATTATGAGCCTTGATCAGTTTTTCTGTTGCTTCAACGACATTACCTTTTAAGGGTATCCAATCAAAATGAGCGATCGCAATTGAGCCATTTCTTCTCAAGATCCGAGTAATTTCCTGGACAGCACGCGGACGATCAAACCAATGCCAACATTGTCCGGCGGTGACCACATCCGCACTGCCGTCTGGTAACTCAGTATTCTCGGCAGTTGCGACTCGATAATCTACTTTCAGTTGTGTAGATTCACTTAACTGTATGGCTTGTTCTAAAAGTGACACTGATGGGTCTATGCCAATCACATAAGCACCTCTATCCGCAAACCCTCGCGCTAGCGTTCCTGTTCCGGTGCCAAGGTCAACAATGTTTTGCCCTGGTAAACCTATACCATACTCAGATAGTTTGTTAAATAATGAACTGGGAAAGCCAGCACGGTGTTTTGCGTAATCAGTAGCAGTTGCACCAAAATCAATTTTCATACCTTCAAAACTATTTTTGTAACAATTGTCTAGGCTAGAAGTTCTCTACCCACGGACGTAGTTCTACTTCCCATGTCCAAGCACTGCGGGGTTGGCGGAGAATGCTGAGATAAGTTTGAGCGATCGCATCCGGGTCAAGAGTACTATCAGGATTATCTGCTGGATCTTGGCGGACTGTGGAGCGGATTGCCCCATCAATCACAAAATGCGCCACATGGATATTTTTTGGTGCTAATTCTCTGGCAATACTTTGAGCCAAACCGCGCAGTGCAAATTTACCCATTGCAAAGGGAGCAGACAGAGGATAACCCTTAACACTCGCTGAGGCTCCAGTAAAAAATATCGCACCGCCACCCTGCTGTAAAAATCTTTTGGTAGCAGCTTGAGCCACAAGAAAACCACCATAAGCAGTTACATCTAGAGTTTTTGCCACCTCACCAGGGTCTAGATCAACAAGAGGCCCCCGCACCCGGTAACTGGGATTGTAAACGATAATATTCGGGGAACCGACTTTACGATCGAGATCAATAAATAACTGTTCTACTTCATCTGGCTTTGAGACATCAGCGGCGAAACTAACTGCGCCAATTTCACTACTCAATTGAGTCAGTTTTTCTATTTGGCGAGCCGCTAAAGCTACGGTGAATCCTTCTTTGGCAAATAGGCGAGCTAAAGAAGCGCTCAGTCCACTACCTGCACCGACAATTAAAGCTGTTGTTGCCATAAATTTAATTATCCATGACTGAAGATAACTGTGAATTTCCCTTAGTGGGAGTTTGACCAATTTGCAGTACACCGACTGCGGCAATCAGACAGAGAACGCCTGATAAAATAAATGCTTGTAAATAACTACCTGTCCAAGTTCTCAACACTCCGGCTCCGAATGCTGCTGTGGCTGCACCAAGCTGGTGTCCTGCTACAATCCAACCGAACATGACGCCGACATTTTCTTTACCGAAGACATTGGCAACAAGACGGACTGTCGGTGGTACGGTGGCAATCCAGTCAAGTCCATAAAAGACGGCGAAAATGGAAAGTCCATAGAAGGAAAAGTTGAAACTGAAGGGTAAGAAAATCAAAGACAAACCCCGCAGTCCGTAGTACCAGCACAATAAGTAGCGATTGTTCCAGCGGTCAGATAGCCAGCCGGACATAGTAGTTCCAAAAAAATCGAATAGTCCCATGATTGCCAAAAGACCAGCAGCCTTGACTTCAGGGATACCGTGGTCAATACAAGCAGGAATCAGATGAGTGCCAATTAACCCATTTGTGCTTGCGCCACAGATAAAAAAGCTACCGAATAGCAGCCAGAAGTCGCGCTTACGCATTCCCAGCCAGAGGGCGTTAAGGGTGGAAGCGATGGAATTTACTTTGGGCTGTAACACTTCCACAGTTTCGCTGTTGTCGCCAAAAGCTCGCAAACCGACATCCGCCGGCCGATCGCGCATAAAGGTTGCGATCGCTGGAATAATTAAAAGTGCTGCACCAGTCAGAGCCAGAGCCGCAGTTCGCCACCCAAAGCGATCGGCTACTGAGGCCAGCATCGGCAGAAACACTAGTTGCCCTGTGGCTGTACTGGCGGTTAAGATGCCCAAAACTAGACCCCGCTTTTCCAAAAACCAGCGATTGACGACAATAGCACCCAAAACCAGGGCGATAACTCCGCTACCAGAACCGACAATTACACCCCACAGCAAGACTAGCTGCCAAGATGCTGACATCAAAGTGGTTAAACCGACACCGAGAGCAATGACAGCAAGCGAGAACACCATCATCCGGCGAATGCCGATTCGCTCCATAACCGTGGCGGCAAAAGGCCCAATCAACCCGTAGAGTACTAAGTTAATCGAGATTGCCAAAGATATAGTTGCTCTACTCCAGCCAAACTCCTGTTCGAGAGGCACTATAAAAACTCCAGGAGCAGAACGAATTCCCGCCGCCACCAGCAAGGCGAGGAATGTTAAACCAGCTACGATCCAGCCATAGTGAAACGAACGACGTGCTAGGAAGGAGGCTAGGGACATGGTTGGGGAGGGGCAGGGGGCAGGGGGCAGGGGGCAGGGGGCAGGGGGCAGGGGGCAGGGGGCAGGGGGCAGGGTGAGAAGGGAGCATACTTCGACTGCGCTCAGTAACCAGGGAGCAAGGGAGAAGAGTTTTCTCCTCTGTCCCCAGCACCCCGCCCCTCTGCCTCTTTTCAATGCCCCATTCCCAATTTAGGGAAAACTACCCTGCATAAGGATTGCCGATTCTGTCTACAGAGACGTTATAAGAGAATGGCAAACGACCTGGATTTAAGCGTGGTTCTGCTGCGTAGCCAACGGGGACGACAACAGCGATCGCTAAATCTGGATTATCCCCAGCACCAATGACTTCCTTTACCTGATCCTCAATCCAACCGTTCATAAAACAAGTGGATAATCCCAAACTTTCTGCCGCTAACACCAAATGGGTAGCGGCAATAATGGCATCTTTGATGGCATATTCGCGTCGCTTGTCGCCCAGCGCTGCTTGAAATTGGGGGACGGCGGTTTTAAAATAGTTTACCGTGCCTTCATTCCATGCCCCAGTTTCGAGTCCCCGCTCTAGAATTGGGGTCAAGTTTTGTTCGCCTGCGTTAGGATCGGCGGCAAAGACAAAGGTTACAGGTGCTTGGACGATTTGCTGTTGATTCCACGATGCTGCTGATAGTGCTGCCTTTTGCGCCTCATCTTGCACGAGAATAATTTGCCAGTCTTGGATATTATAGCTGCTGGGTGCAGCCACGGTTAACTCTACCAGTTGCTTGAGGAGTTCTGGGGTGATGGGGTCTGTTTTAAAAGTTTTGATAGAACGACGTTTAGCGATCGCACTCGGTACATCTAAAGGTTGGGTTTGGGTTATGGAACTCATAAGATTCTCCTGATAGTTGAATTATGACCAAATAATTCGTAATTCCTAATTAGGATACAAATGAATCTATTTATTCATGAAACAAAAATAAAAATTATTCCTTATTTCAGAACAAACGAGTTTCATCTGGCACACATCAGGAAGAGTCATGATGTCATAATTACGAATTACGAATTACGTAAAGCCTGCGGCATAGCTTCTCTACGAGACGCTACTCGCGTTCGCTTAGAGCGTAGGGAGTCCGCAAGCATCATTACGCTTGAGCTACCGCCTCATTAGCAGCCGACCAAAATGGATAGTCTGTATATCCCTTTTCATCACCACCATAAAAGCTTGCTTGATTTGGTTCATTTAGTGGTGCATTCAAAGCCAAGCGTCGGGGTAAATCGGGATTTGATATAAATAATGTGCCAAAGGCAACTAAATCTGCTGCTTTGTTTGCCAGTACTGCATCACCTTTTTCACGAGTATAACCACCATTGACGATGAGTGTACCTGTAAAGCGATCGCGTATATGACTAGTGGGTACAATTATCCCACCATGTCTAATATCTGCCTCTGTTGCCTCATAAATATGCAGATATGCCAAATTAAACTGGTTCAACGCTTGAGCTGCATAACCGAATGTCTCCAAGGGATTAGAGTCACGCATATCGTTGAAAGTCCCACTGGGAGATAAACGTACGCCTACTCGGTTAGAATCCCACACACTAGTTACTGCCTCTGTCACCTCCAACAGGAATCGAGTCCGATTTTCAATGGAACCACCATATTTATCTGTACGTTGATTGGTGCGATCGCGCAGAAACTGATCTATTAAATAACCATTAGCTGAGTGAATTTCTACCCCATCAAACCCAGCCGCTAGGGCATTTGCCGCTCCCTGACGGTACTGTTCGACTATCTGCGGTATTTCTGAAGTTTCTAAAGCACGGGGAGTAACAAAGGGTTTGGGTCCCTCATAAGTTGAGGCCTCACCTTTAGGAGCAATGGCAGAAGGTGCCACAGGTAAAGCTCCATTCGGTTGTAAGTCTGGGTGAGAAATCCTGCCTACATGCCATAGTTGCAGAAAAATTCTTCCTCCCTGCTGATGTACGGCATCGGTTACTAACTTCCATCCCTCCACCTGTTCTGATGAATGAATTCCTGGTGTAGCGGGATAACCCTGTCCTTCAAGAGTTACCTGTGTTGCTTCGGAAATAATCAATCCGGCGGAAGCACGTTGGGTGTAGTAAGTAGCATTAAGTTGGTGTGGTACGTTTCCCTGACCTGCTCTGTTTCGCGTTAAAGGTGCCATCACTATCCGATTAGGTAATTCGAGATTTCCTAATTGGTAAGGAGAGAATAAGTTGATATCAGCAGTCATTGGTTATATCTCCAAATTATTTTAGTCATTGGTCATTGGTCATTGGTCATTGGGGCAGGGCGAAGGGTGCAGAGGAGAGGAATTTTCCCCCTGCTCCCGTTTGGCTTCGCTCACGGCAAGCCTGCTCCCTTGCTTCTTCCCCAGCCCCCAACCCTAAAGCGTATTAATTAAACAATCGACCGAATAACGCCACCATCTACCCGCAAAGCTGCACCATTAGTTGCTGATGCTACGGGACTAGAAAGGTAAACTACGATCGCTGCTACTTCTTCATTTGTTGCAAAGCGTTTGATTAGGGAACTTGGACGCACATTTTGGAAAAACTCAGCCTCAACTTCAGCAGGAGTAATACCGCGTTCCTGTCCCAGTTGGGAAATAAAGCCCTCAACTCCTTCTGAGCGAGTTGGCCCTGGCAGGACTGAGTTTACTGTGACTCCAGTCCCGATAGTCATTTCTGCTAGACCTCTTGCAATAGCTAGCTGTGCTGTCTTAGTTGTGCCGTAGTGAATCATTTCTACGGGAATTTGAATGGCAGATTCGCTGGAGATAAAAATTATCCGTCCCCAGTTTTGCTCTAGCTGCTTTTGCAGATATTGCCGACTCAAACGGACTCCACTGAGGACGTTAACCTCAAATATATTTAACCAGTCTTCATCAGTAATATCAAAGAAGGTTTTTGGCTCATAAATACCGACATTGTTAATCAGGATATCAACACTAGGAACCTCTTGAAAGAGTTTTTTTACCCCTGCTTTTGTCCCTGCGTCCGCAACAACACCAGAAACTTTCGCGTCGGGTGTACTTTGCTTAATTTTGGCGATCGCTTGGGCTACTCTTTCTTCAGACCGACCGTTGACAATTACTGATGCACCTTCTTGAGCTAGCCCAAGAGCGATCGCCAAACCAATGCCTGCGGTTGAGCCACTCACCAATGCGGATTTACCATGCAATTTCAAGTCCATTTCGCTCTTTCCCCGTTAGTTGAAACAGAATTCAGGAGCTAGGAGTTAGGAGTTAAGAGTCAGGAGTCATATTTATTCTGACTCCTGGCTCCCTTAACTAGAAAAGACTGCAAACTAAATGCATCTCACAATAGTACCTAGATTAAAGATGCTGTGCTAAGGTCTTATTCAAGGTGGTTTTTGGGACTGCCCCTACGACAGTATCAACCTGGCGACCTCCCTTAAAAACCATCAGCGTCGGAATGCTGCGAATACCATAATGGCTGGCGACAGTAGGATTTTGATCTGTGTTCAGCTTCACAAATTTTACTTGTCCTTCATATTCAGCAGCAACTTCATCGACGACTGGGCCGACCATCCGGCAAGGACCGCACCACGGTGCCCAAAAGTCCACTAAGACCGGAATTTCACTTTCCAAAACTTCTTGCTTGAATGTGGCTTCTGTGACATTTGTAATGGATGACATAAATTGCCTTCCTAATTAATTCTATAATTCGATAATATCGAATAATAAAAATATATGCCACCTGATGAGATAATGCAACTATGAGATTTCTTTATCATCCAGATCGAAAAAATATTTCTTTACCGGGAGTGCTTTATGCATTGGGCGACCCAGTGCGGCTAGAGATTGTGCGGCTGCTGGCTACTGAGGGGGAGCAATGCTGTGCCAGATTTGATTTTGCGATCGCAAAATCTACCATGTCCAATCATTTTAAGATTTTACGGGAGTCGGGGATAGTCTTTACACGCAAAGAAGGGACACAGCACATTAACATCCTGCGGCGTGAAGATTTAGAGATGCTGTTTCCAGGGTTGCTGGATGCGGTATTGAAAGCCGCTCAACCATTGCCTGTTGGCCCGGCTAGCACTAAACAAACAGCCTCAAGGATTTAGAGACATTGGGCATTGGGCATTGGGTATGACCTGTTTAAGAATCTGCTCGTTTTTCAATTTGTGTTTCTAAATCAGCAAAGATATCATGTTGTTCTCGAAAAGTTCTTAGAGTGTGAGATAAACCTAAATCTCTAGAGAGTAAATCAATACCGTCGATAATCTTGGGTATCTGATCTCGATCAACTTGCAGACCGAGAAAGCATTTCTCCCTGTAATCCGGTCTTTCCTGAAAGAGTTCGATTGCTCTTTTCAAAGGGCGCATAACCTGATATGCTTTTTCAGCCTTCTCAATTGATGCTTGAGGGATTGGAGATTGCAGCCTGAGAATTGCTAAATCAATTAAATCTCTTGCCTCAACACTGTCATCTGCGTAACGGTCAGAATTTGACAACAGCTTAGAGGTAAAACAGTCATTCAAGCTTAAGCAGGGAACAAGCGACCACTTTGGATATCTTGGTGGGTCTAGTTGAAAACGAGTTTCGGCAATAATTTCCGTTTTAATCGGCACATTATCTACAAAAACTATCATCCGAATTCCATACTGGTCAGTTGTGCTACGTCCGACTTGGATTTTACTTAAATCCCGAAATAATGCTTCATGCCCACCCTCAAATACCACTGTACGCAGGTATTTGTAGCCTTCTGTACCAACAGAAGCGATAAAATCAACGTCCTTACTCCAGCGATATTCTTCAAACTCAAATGCAAGAAGGGTTCCGCCACCGAAGTAAGCAGAACCCTTCCTAAGTATGTCCGAATCTAAGGATTCAAGAACTGTGAGTATTTGATTATGGTGTTCTAACCTGAAGGTCATAAACAAACTTGCAACCAGGATTTATAGCGTTTGGCAAGTTCCTGAAGAAAATTAAGTTCTTCACCTTCAAGATTATTAAATAGATTGTGATATTGCCAACCACGCTCGTAGCGACTCAGCATTTCTTCTGAAGTAAACCGATATACATCAGCAGTTTGCCAACAAATTGACTCCAGAAAAGGCAGCTTTTTAGGGACAATAACAGGATTAATTGTTGGTGTTGCGGTTGTCATAGCTTTTTCAATCAACCACTTTAGGCTTACTTTAATTTTAGATTAGCACTAACGAATTTTGAAATTTAATTTTATTCTAGCTATAAATTATCTGGGTTGGGGTAAACTCTTCCTTTCCAAGCACCGCCGCGCCCTTGCCAGTGACGTAGTGCTGAGTCTAAAGTCATCAGGGTATAGAGAAAAGCGATCGCAGGTAAGCTAAATGCAAACCAGACAGAACATTTATAAAAGCGGATTGTCGGGTAGTAAGCCAACGCCATTAATAGCCATCCTAATAAACCTGTAAGTGCGATCGCCCAATTGCTCCAAATTGCACCCAGAATTACACACAGCGGTGGAACTAGATAAATCAGAGGCATTCCCACTAAAGTTCCCAATAGTAGTAATGGAGAATAATTCAATTGGGTATAGGCAGTACGAGCAACCATATCCCAAATCGTCGCCAGCGAGTCATAGGGACGCAGACTCCGAGTCAAGGTACTCAATCCTAGCCAGATACGCCCTTGACTAGGGATTGGGGATTGGGAAAACTCTTCCTTAGTTCTTAGTCCCCAGTCCCCAGCCCCTCTCTTAACAGCCATCGCCAGGGCGCAATCGTCAATTAAAGCTTGGCTAATGACTTGAATACCCCCGATTCGCTCTAAAGCTTCACGAGCGATCAGAATAGATCCCCCAGCAGCGGCGGCTGTGGGATTGTTTGGATTATTCACCCAGCGGAAGGGATAGAGTTTTTGGAAGAAAAAGACGAAAGCTGGAATTAAAAGTTTTTCCCAAAAGCTTTTACACCTGAGTCGCACCATTACAGAAACTAGGTCTAAATCTTCCTGCACAGCTTTCGCAACCAGTCGGCGGAGATTACCAGGATCGTGTTCAATATCTGCGTCTGTCAGCAAAAAATAGTCAGGCGCGAATTTACTAGCGCTCTTTATACCTTGCTCAACTGCCCAAAGTTTCCCCGACCAACCAGGAGGCAGTAATTCGCCAGTGATAATATGTAATTGCTGAGGTTTACCTACAGCGTGTGCAACCCCTTCGGCAAAATTTGCTGTCCGGTCTGTGCTGCCATCGTCTACCAAAAAAACGTTAAAAGAACCAGGATAGTCTTGGAGTAGGAGCGATCGCAAACTAGTTGGTATTAACTCAGCTTCGTTACGCGCCGGAACCACCGCACAAACCACAGGTAACGATTTTAGCTGAGTTTCTGTAACCTCTAATTGTTGGTCTGTCCGCCAAAATTGCCCCCAAAAACACAGTAATCCTAACCAAATTGTCAAGGATAAGAGCATCAATCCTAATACAATTACATCCATGACCTATTGCAAATTTTCAGTGACTCAGACACAATACTATGTCTATTGATAGAGGGAAAAAAATTTTTTTACTGTATTGCGGTATTCAAAACTAGTGTTGAGTGTTGAGGTTAAATAGTATTTGATGCGAACACAAGACAGGGTAAAAGTCAATCAAGTCGCAGAAGCGATCGCAGCCAGTCAACAATATTTGCTTTCGATTCAAAATCCGGCAGGTTACTGGTGGGCAGAGTTAGAATCTAATGTCACCATCACTGCTGAAGTCGTCCTCCTGCATAAAATTTGGGGAACAGACCAAACCAGACCCTTAGACAAAATTGAAGCATATCTGCGTCAAGAGCAACGCCAGCATGGCGGTTGGGAACTTTACTACGGTGATGGTGGAGAACTTAGCACTTCGGTTGAAGCCTACATGGCTTTGAGGCTGCTAGGTGTACCAGCAAACGATCCGGCGATGATTCGAGCGCAAGCTTTTATTCTCCAACGAGGTGGGATCAGCAAAACTCGGATTTTTACCAAGTTGCACCTAGCTTTGATTGGTTGCTACAACTGGTGCGGTATTCCCTCGCTACCAGCTTGGGTGATGCTGTTGCCAAAAACTTTCCCTGTCAATATCTACGAGATGTCTAGCTGGGCACGTTCCAGCACAGTGCCGCTGCTGATTGTATGCGATCGCAAACCTGTTTTTATAACCGATCCAACTATCAACCTAGATGAACTGTACGTTGAAGGTATCGATAGAGTCCAGTGGGAATTACCCCAAAGTGGCGATTGGACAGATTTATTCCTCACCCTCGATCGGGGGTTCAAGTTCGCAGAAAGCCTGAATTTAGTACCCTTCCGTGAAGAAGGCATCAAAGCCGCCGAAAAATGGATTTTAGAGCGCCAAGAAGCTACAGGCGACTGGGGCGGCATTATTCCGGCAATGTTGAATTCAATGCTGGCTTTGCGGTGTCTGGATTATGACCGAAGCGACCCCATTGTACAACGAGGTTTGCAAGCAATTGATAACTTTGCCATTGAAACAGAGGATAGCTACCGAGTACAGCCTTGTGTTTCACCCGTTTGGGATACAGCTTGGGCAATGCGTGCCTTAGTAGAATCGGGCTTTGCACCAGATCATCCGGCTGTAGTCAAGGCTGGAGAATGGTTGTTGCAAAAACAAATTTTGGATTACGGAGATTGGGCTGTCAAAAATCGCCAAGGAAAACCAGGGGCTTGGGCCTTTGAGTTTGACAATCGCTTTTATCCCGATGTAGATGACTCGGCTGTAGTGGTGATGGCACTACATATAGCGAAACTCCCTAATGAAAAAATTAAGCAGGCTGCGATCGCTCGGGCGTTAAATTGGATTGCATCTATGCAGTGTAAACCAGGCGGTTGGGCTGCTTTTGATTTAGATAACGATCAAGATTGGCTCAACTCCATTCCTTATGGCGACTTGAAAGCCATGATCGATCCAAACACCGCAGATGTTACCGCCAGAGTACTAGAAATGCTTGGTGCTTGTGATTTGGCAATTGATAGTTATAATTTAGAGCGATCGCTTACCTATCTTCTGCGCGAACAAGAAACCGAAGGCTGTTGGTTTGGTCGTTGGGGTGTAAATTATATCTACGGCACCAGTGGCGTTTTATCAGCCTTGGCCTTGATTGATCCTCAAAGGCATAAACTCAGTATAGAACGGGGAGCAGCTTGGTTAGTTGGATGTCAAAACCCAGATGGTGGTTGGGGCGAGACTTGCCGCAGCTACGACGATCCCAGTCTCAAAGGAAAAGGAAATAGTACTGCATCTCAAACTGCTTGGGCTTTAATTGGTTTGATCGCAGCAGGTGAAGCAACTGGTAAGTTAGCGCTTGAAACCATTGAACGGGGAATTGGCTACCTAGTAGCAACTCAACAACCCGATGGTACTTGGTTTGAGGCAGACTTTACAGGTACTGGCTTCCCCTGCCATTTTTATCTCAAGTATCATATGTATCAACAATACTTTCCTTTAATCGCTCTAGGTCGTTATCAAGCAGTGATTAAAGAAGGTTAATATTCGTTGCTGTGGTAGGGGCATAAAATTGTTCGCTCCTACTGCGTATTCCTTTATTAAGAAATTCCATATAAAAGTGCATTTTTCTGCGTATTTTTGCGTTGTAAAAAATATTTTTTGTATAAATAATATGTGTGTTTTTCTTAAAATTAACAAATAATCGATTGTGACAGTTGGAAAAGCGATATAAACTAACAAGCAGAAATGTAGCTATTAGATGGTTAGCGTAAGCGTAGCCCGTCGTAGATATCACAGTTGTCCTGATTAAGGAATTCCATATAAAAGTGCGTTGCTTTACTGATTTATGCTTGAGCCATGTTTTAGAAACAGCGATGTCTACGAAGGGCCACGCCTACGCACGAATTCTACTTGGCACTTTATAACAATACTTTTAGTTTAGAACACGGAACTTCAAGTTTAGACCTTTGAAGTTTACTCCCTGACCATAAGAGAAAATCATAAGGGAAATGCTGAAAACCCCTGAGAAACAGCAACGCAGTTGCGTTTTTCGTACTTCAGGCAGGGGATGAAAGCT
>NZ_JAVRBN020000080.1:0-17900 GCF_034531305.2 Nostoc sp. ChiQUE02 | reverse complement strand
AGCCATGAATCAATTTAAACCCTGTTATGCTTCTGGATGATTTAGCTTCTTTACTACTTGCTTATTCCGGAAAGTGAGAGAAGAGGGATAATGACTCATTAGTAATTTTGACTACTTTCACTAATTTTCAATTGTTCTAAATAAACGGTAACCGCATCATAATGCTGTTACATTTTTGTTAAGAATAGTTACAACTTCTTAACACAAGGAAATATTTATTATGGTAGTCTTACTTGAAAAGAATGCACCACATCAGGTTGTGATCGTTGGTGGTGGATTTGGTGGACTGTATACAGCAAAAGCTCTGAAGACAGCAAATGTAAATGTTACTCTCATTGATAAACGTAACTTTCACCTATTTCAGCCGCTTTTATATCAAGTTGCCACAGGTACGCTATCACCTGCTGATATTTCTGCACCATTGCGATCTGTATTCAGCAAAAGCAAGAATACAAAAGTGTTGTTGGGAGAAGTAAATGATATTGATCCAAAAGCGCAACAAGTTATTCTGGGTGATGAAGTAGTACCTTACGATACATTAATTGTCGCCACAGGTGCTAACCATTCCTATTTCGGTAAGGATAACTGGAAAGAATTTGCTCCTGGCTTGAAAACTGTTGAAGATGCCATAGAAATGCGTCGTCAGATATTTTCGGCATTTGAAGCGGCAGAAAAAGAAACTGATCCAGAAATTCGCCGTGCTTTGTTGACTTTTGTGATTGTGGGGGGTGGTCCCACCGGTGTAGAATTAGCAGGTGCGATCGCGGAATTGGCATATCAAACTCTCACAGAAGATTTCCGCAGCATCAAGACCTCAGAAGCGAGAATTTTACTATTGCAAGGGGGCGATCGCATCCTCCCACACATTGCGCCAGAATTATCGAAAGTAGCAGCAGAATCTTTGCAAAAGTTGGGTGTGGCTGTCTACACTAACACCAGAGTGACAAATATTGAAAATAACATTGTTACTTTCAAGCAAGGCGATGAATTGACAGAAATTACCTCAAAAACTATATTGTGGGCAGCAGGTGTTCAAGGTTCGCCTATGGGGAAAGCCCTAGCAGAAAGTACAGGTGTAGAGTGCGATCGCTCTGGACGTGTGATTGTAGAACCAGACTTGTCTATCAAGGGTTATAAAAACATTTTTGTAGTGGGAGATTTAGGCAACTTTTCCCATCAAAATGGTAAACCCTTACCTGGTGTTGCACCTGTAGCCAAACAACAAGGAGAGTATGTAGCTAAACTCATTAAACGAAGGCTTCAAGGTAATACTTTGCCACAATTTCGTTACAATGATGTGGGTACTTTGGCGATGATTGGGCAAAATTTAGCTGTTGTAGATTTAGGCTTAATCAAACTCAAAGGTTTTATTGCTTGGCTCTTTTGGCTAGTAATTCACATCTACTTCTTAATCGAGTTTGACACTAAATTAGTAGTAGCAATTCAGTGGGGGTGGAATTATATCACTCGTAATCGTCGCTCTAGATTGATTACAGGTCGAGAAGCTTTTGTAGAAGCAAAATCTGTTAACAATAGCGTGCAACAGCCTTCTGGGACACCTCTGTAACTTCAGATATCACAGCATTAGTCCCCAATACTGTGCGAATCTTTGAGCCATCAGCAGCAAACCAAAACTTAACAATCTCACCTACCATGAACACGGGTTTTTCAACACTTATAGATTGGAGTTGCCCAGAGGCAATGGTTCACCCTCTGATACCTGCCCAGACAGAATTTTACCTATAGAGCTTTGTTTGGAAGTTTCTATGAGTTTGCGATCGCTAATCTTCTCACTAAATCTAGGTTTCATCATTTAGCCTCAATTTTTATTTCCCCAGAGTGACAAAAGCGTCCGAGGAAAGCGATCGCATTCACAATGGATCTAAAGAAACAGAAATCTTTCTTAGAAGCAACCGCACAGGCGGCACACCACCCGCTATGAGTGGAAGAAACAAGTAAAATCCTCTTCCCTTCTGCCTTCTGCCTCCTGCCTCCTGCCTTGTTTCTTGAAAGCGCCTCACCAGCGGCGATTGCCACCTGTTACTGATGTAGAGAAACTTGTATCATGGAAAGTACCCTGACAGCTAAAACCGAATCCTCAGTAGTGCTTTTAAGCCTGCTTGAAAGCGTGGTTCTGGGCTTTTATGGTTACTATATTGGTGAAGTGGCTTTCGCTACTATCCCGTTCAGAAGATTATCTAATAAGACCAGCCCAGGTCAGGGTTCTCATAATTATTTGAGTCTAGACTTCATCTGAACTCTAGGCAACTTTAATGTATGTAAATTTCCATATCGCATAAATCTTTACCATTTTTAGTATTTCTAGGCTCTAAGTGTGGAGTAAAGAGTTTCTCAGAAGAGAGATGATCGTAAGTCTGCTGCATGTCGAAAGTTTAAAATTTCCCGAATCGGGAATAGCAGATTAATTCAACGCAGCCGAGATGGACGTACTTAGCGATCGCACAATCTGAGCGCGGACATGCTTGGCGGCTTCACGCGCAGCTTCAGCCAGTATCGTGGGGAGTGCAGGGGAGGGTTTGGTTGCACTAGATAAATAGCTGAGTGCTTTGAATAAATTATCGTCTAGATTACTTGCAGCCAATTTTTTAACGCCATCATAATCAGAAGCCTGAAATAATTCCAGCGCCATCTTATGCAAATCGCTTGCTGGTGAGAGAAACTTGAGAACTGATTTGATGCCTTCAGAGTCGGGGTTTTCAGAATTAAAATCATCTGCAAAGTTATCACCCAGCTTCACTAAGGTGCGTTGCTCAACATGATCAGCAGCAGCGATCGCTGCTGCACTCAAAATGTTGGGGAGGTTTGGAGTTGGGATTTTAGCGCTGACTAAAAATCCAAGTGATTTGCAGAAATTATCACCAAGGTTACTTGCAGCAGTTTTTCTTGCACTATCGGCATCGCCTTCTCTAAATTCCTTGTATACCTGCCATTGCCAATCGCCTTGTGGATCGCCGAGTGCAGCGAGGATAGCGTCAATTGCAATTTTGACATTGGGTGTGGTTGTTGTCATGTCTTACTCCTCATTTTTACCCAGTCGTTTGATGTTTCTGCCTGCCTTTCAGAAGCATAATTTTTATCCCATCTAGAATTTAGATGCTCAAATGTGAAAATGAGAGACAAGCTTGTAGTAATAAAAAAGCTCAAGTAGCCCAAAGTTAAATATTTGAAAATAATAAATGGAGTTGAGTGAATGAGCCTGGGTGCATCATATATTATTCTAGGAACTTTGTTTGACTATTTAATAAATCATGGCTATAAAGAGCATCGAGATTTTGGAATTAATCTTGAAGAGCCACAAAGCTGGTAATTAGCATTTTAATAATACAAAATGCTTCTTCAGTATATAGTGGAAACTGATATTTACCGCTACCACAATTATCAAGTTCCTACCCGCAACACAGTGATGTATCGAATCACTCAAGGCCCTGATCAAAACATCTGGTTTACCGAGTTGCGATCTGACAAAGTGGGGAGGATGTCAATACTGGTAATTAGTCTACAGCAACAGTAGAGGTAGTATTCAAGTCAAAAGATATATGAATAATACTGAATTTCATCCTTGCTCAATCTGTTCAACCCCAGTTCAATATTTCACAAGATATCCACATATCGTTTGTAATAATTGCTATGGCAAAGCAAGTGATGCTCAGGGACGAAAGTTGAGTTTCTTTAATACCTCAATCAGTGGAGGATTTGAGGCTATGGTAACTGAAACTCAAGAGAAGTACCCAAGTCATATTTGCTACATTAATGGAGTGAAATGCTGGGCTGATGAAGCTCGGTTTGGGGGTATCGTCATTCAAACTATGATAGATGATGATGATTTACCTAATCACTAGGAAAGCGATCGCTATTATCCCCAATCTGGTTAACTGCTGACACCTAAAATTTGTCTCCTAACAAGAGCATGTCCAGATTGAACATCAAACCAGTGAATATCCTCAAGGGGCAATGTTAGTGTAATATCCTCGCCACTCCAATTTTGGTCTGTTGGCAACAAAGCACGTACCGTAATCGCTCCGGTTTGTGAATCCTCAATCTTGACACTGACCAAATAGTGCATACCCAAGTTTTCCACTAAAAACACTCGCCCTTGGATAGTCTGGGTATCACCTGGTTGAGCAATGCGGACATCTTCTGGACGGATTCCCAGAACAATCTGCGGTGGTACAGTTGGTATATCTGGGAGAAGCACTTGGAAGTTACCTAGGATCGCATATTTTCCTTTACAAGGTAAAGTCAGCAAATTCATTTGCGGACTACCAACAAATCCAGCCACAAATAGATTAGCTGGATGGTTATAGATGCGGTCAGGTGGGTCAAGTTGCTGGACATAGCCATCATTGAGCAATGCAACTTTTGTAGAGAGCGTCATCGCTTCTGTTTGGTCATGGGTGACGTAGACAACTGGCACTTTTTGGGCTGCAAAAATTTGCTTGATATCGGCTCGGACTCGTTCGCGCAGCAGTGCATCCAGGTTACTTAAAGGTTCATCCAGCAGGTACACATCGGCATTACGCACCAAAGCACGACCAACAGCAACCCGCTGCCTTTGACCTCCAGACATTTGACCAGGCTTGCGGTTCATTAACTCTGCTAATCCTAAAACTTCTGCCACTTCTGCCACCCGCTGTTTAATTTCTGTAGCTGGTACTTTTTTCAGCTTGAGTCCAGAAGCGAGGTTTTCGTACACTGTCATGTGGGGATAGAGTGCATAACTTTGAAATACCATTGCAATGTTGCGATCGGCTGCTCGCTTATAGGTGACATCCACATCTCCAATCTTGATCTGACCGCGAGTCGGTTCTTCAAGACCCGCAATCATGCGTAAGACGGTGGATTTACCACAGCCAGAAGGGCCAAGTAAAGTGAGAAACTCATCGTTTTCTACAGTTAAACTAACGTCTTTG
This sequence comes from Nostoc sp. ChiQUE02, assembly GCF_034531305.2. NCBI lineage: Bacteria > Bacillati > Cyanobacteriota > Cyanophyceae > Nostocales > Nostocaceae > Nostoc > Nostoc sp. ChiQUE02. The sequence goes on along the minus strand of NZ_JAVRBN020000080.1, from coordinate 12,969 downwards.
ACAGGGACGACTTTAGGATTATAGGTTTTATTCAAGTTTGTGAGTTCGAGTTTAGCCATTTTGATTTTTATCCTTTTACAGCACCAGCGGTAAGACCTTGGACAATCCGGCGCTGGAAAAACAAAACTAGTAAAATTAGGGGTAACGTTCCCACGACAGTAGCAGCAGCGATCGGGCCGTAGGGAATTTCATATATTGTCGCACCACCCAACTGAGCAGCAGCAACGGGAATTGTCTTCAACTCTTCACGGGTCATAAACGTCAGAGCGAAAATAAACTCGTTCCAAGCAAAAATAAAGGTGAGGATTCCAGTAGTCACCAAGGCGGGAAGGGTCATGGGTAGCACGATTTGCCACAGTAGTTGAAAGGTGTTATAGCCATCGACCCTAGCGGAATCTTCCAAATCTTTGGGCAATTGTTGGAAAAAGCTTCTAAGTACCAAAATTGTCAGCGGTAAATTGATGGCAGTGTAGGGTATAATCAGCGCCAGATAATTGTTACCCAATTTAAGCGCCTGGATAATTTCTAATAGTCCTAAGAACAACAGAATTCCAGGAAATAAGGTAACAATCAGAATGCTGGCGAGGATAACTTTTTCACCCCAAGGGCGTAACCGTGCAAGGGCATAAGCCGCAGGTGCGCCGATCGCTAAAGCTACAGCGGTAGAAGTAATTGACACAAAGGCACTGTTGAAGATGTAGCGCCAAAATGGACGACGAGTAAATAACTCAATGTAGTGATTGAAAGTGAATCGTGTGGGGAAATAAACAGTAGGAACGGCGGCAATATCCTCATTCACTTTAAACGAGGTCAGCAATTGCCATAGAGCTGGCCCTAGGCTAAATAGCACTATTAATACAACTATGATGGCCAGCAAGATTTTTTTCAGAGAAAACTTGGTTCCTCCTATTCGTTTTGGAGTCGTTGGAACTGCTTGTGGAGTTACACTCATGGCTTAAATGGCTCCTGATGTTTTGGCACGGTATTTGTTCAGCAAGAAACTAGCGATCGCTACCGCCGCAATCAATATTAAAAATGTCACTACTACCAGGGCAGCTCCATAACCAAAATCTAAGTAGCGCATCACTGTGGAGTAAATGTACAATGACACCACTTCCGTAGCGCCACCAGGACCACCGCCGGTCATCACAGCAATCAAGTCGAAAATCCCGAAAGCTTGAGCAAACCGAAATAGCACTGCAATTAAGATTTGCGGCAGCAGTAGTGGCAGGGTAATATTGCGGAAACTTTGCCAAGCAGTTGCCCCATCGACCGAGTAAGCTTCATAGAGGTCTTGTGATATCGACTGCAACCCAGCTAGTAACAGGATACTGATAAACGGCGTAGTTTTCCAAACATCAGCAAAAACCACTGCTATCATTGCCAGCGCTGGATCTCCTAACCAGTTAATCCCAGTATCAATCAGCCCCAACCGCCGCAGAATATCGTTCACAACCCCAAACTGGTCGTTAAAAATCCAAGCCCACGCCAGACCAATCAGAGCGGTAGGCAAAGCCCAAGGTATAATCGCGGTTGTACGCACTATGCCCCGCCCAAAAAACGCCTGGTTGAGAACTAAGGCAATCCCCAGTCCTAGCAGTAGTTCTGAGATTACTGATGCTGTTGTGAACACAGTCGTCGCCCACAAACTCTGCCAAAAACGACCATCCCCCGCCATCCGCACATAATTGTCTAAACCAGAGAATACGGGTTGTAGCTCTGTTCCCAGATTTTTAGTAAATACGCTTAACCAAAATGCTCGTAAAATCGGGTAGGCAAATACAAACAACAGCAGCAGCAATGCTGGTGTAAGTAATATCCAAGCTGTCTGTTGTTCCCGACTTCTGAGTGTATGCAGATTTGTCATTTGTCATTTGTTATTTGTTATTTGTTATAAGGTATTGGGCATTGGGGACTGATTATTAATTCTTCTCCCCCTGCCCCCTGCCCCCCTGCCCTCTTGCCCTAGCAATCGGCGCGTTTCCGCAGCAGCAGCTTGCATTGCTTGTTCAGAATTCATCCGACCGGATAACGCGGCGCTGAGATAACGCTGCAAAATATCTGATGTCTGAGCATATTGCGCGATCGGTGGACGTAAAACTGCATTGTCCACGACCTCCAATAACTGCGGATAGTGAGGGTATTTAGCAACAATCTCTGGGTCTGTAAACAAATCCCGGCGACTTGGCACATAGCCTGCACTGAAAATAAATCGGCGCTGTGCTTCCCGACTGGTAAAATACTGAATTGCTTTCCAAGCTTCTTGAGGATGTTGAGAAGATTTAGCAATCCCTAAACCCCAGCCCCCAAGACTTGCCGCTCCCTTCTTACCAAGAGCATGAACCATCGGTTTAATCGCAATTTTGCCCCGGATTGGTGAATTTTCTGCCTGGGCTAAAGGCCACGCATAGGGCCAACTGCGTAAAAACGCTACTTGACCACTTTGAAACAAGCGTCGGGTGTCTTCTTCTTGGTAGGTCGTGACTCCAGGAGGAGAAACGCCCTCCCTAACGGTACTACGCAGAAACTCAATGGCTCGTAATGTTTCTGGTCGATCTAGTCCAACTTCGAGCGTGTCGGGATTAACCCAGAAGCCACCAAAGCCATTGAGAACTTCCGCAAACATCGCCACAAGTCCTTCATATTGGCGGCCCTGCCAAACATAACCCCACTTCACCTCGTCTTTCTTCTGCAAGACTTGAGAAATTCGGATTAAATCATCAAAGGTTTCTGGCGGTTTCAATCCTGCTTGTTTGATTAAATCTTCCCGGTAGTAAAGCATTCCCACGTCGGAACGCACTGGAATGCGGTACAGCTTGTTTTGGTAACGTCCCCCTTCTACATCCTGGGATGAAAATGCTGCCAAATCCTGTTTAGAAATGCGATCGTCTAGCGGTAGCAACCATCCAGCAGCAGCAAACTTGGATGTCCAGATGACATCCATATTGATCAGGTCATAAGGAGATTCACCCAAGATAAAAGATGAGGTGTACAGGTCTTCGAGCAAATTTGTGGCATTCGGCCCTTCAACCAGATTAATGCGAATACCTGGGTTCTCAGCCTCGAAGTCTCTAATCAAACCCTGCCTCCAAGGTTGGGCATCAGGGGCAGTCATTAACAGATTGAGGGTAACTGGTTGCTGCGAGAGTGCTACCCAACTGAACAATATGATGCTCAAGATAGTTGCCAGAAAAACCCCTATATGTAAATAACTTTGTTTCTGAATGAATTTTTGCAAATTGTTTATTGGCTTTCGATACAACATTATCAATGTAGCGATCGCTAGCGGTAATTATTAGGAATATAAAAACATAAAATTTTTGAAAAAGGTTATTTTGTATTATTTTTTATCAAAATGCTTGAGTAATGAACAAGCAAGTCAATAAACTTAATCTCAAGCTGGTTTAAGAATAAGCAATGTGATTGTCACTAAGTGTAATATGTTGCTAACAAGCTGTAAATATACAGTAGCCCATTTAAGGAAAAACTGTTTACTTAAAGACTGCCGCTGAATCTATTCCAGTAATATAATTTTGTTAACTGTCACCCCAGTAAAACTCCAAAAGGCTGTCCTTATAGAGAGGAGTAGACGTGAGCAGTATCAGGGTAAGCGTATCTAATTTTATAGCTATAATTACAGATTATTTCGCACAGTTATGAACGTTGAGAGATCATTTAAACTGCACTAGCCAAGATAGAAGTAAAACTATGGCCAGTAAATGTGGACTCACGCTAGGTAAGTATGCACCTCTTCACAAAGGACACCAATTTGTGATTGAGACGGCCTTAGCAGAAATGGATGAAGTGCTAGTCATAATTTATGATTGTCCAGAGGTGACTGCTATTCCTTTAACAGTTCGGGCTAGATGGCTGTGAAGACTTTATCCAACAGTTCAGGTGATTGAAGCATGGGATGGCCCAACAGAAGTTGGTGATACGTTTGAGATTAAGAAAAAACACGAAGAATATATCGTTAAAAAATTAGAATCAAAAAGAATTACGCACTTTTACTGTAGTGAATTTTATGGTGAACACGTAAGCCAAGCATTAGGAGCAGTTAATCGACTTGTAGATAGTGCTCGTAAAACTTTCTCCATCTCAGGAACAAAAGTGAGGCAAGACCCTTATACTTTTAGAAATTATTTATGTCCTGATGTTTACCGCGATCTAATTACGAATGTTGTTTTTCTAGGCGCTCCCTCGACTGGTAAAACGACTATTGCATCCCAATTAGCAAAAGAATACAAAACTGTATGGATGCCAGAATATGGACGTGAATATTGGGAAAAACATCAAATTAACAGACGACTTTCACTCTCCCAACTTGTGGAGATTGCTAAAGGACATTTAGAACGTGAAGAAACTTTACTGTTGCAAGCGAACCAATACTTGTTTACAGATACCAATGCTTTAACAACTTATCAATTTTCTTTGTACTATCACAAAACCGTTGCCCCAGAGTTAGCAAAACTAGCACATCAAGCTATATCTCGCTATGATTTAGTATTCCTTTGTGATACAGATACACCCTATGATAATACTTGGGATCGCTCTGGAGAAGCAAATCGCAAGATATTCCAAAAACAGATTAAGAGTGAATTAATCATTAGAAAAATTCCCTTTTTTAGTTTGGATGGTGAGTTAAATACACGCATTGATTTTGTTAAGCAAATATTAGCTCGATATCAAAAATATCAAAATTTATTAGATTCATTTTCTTTTTAATTAAAATAATATGCTTGAGTTTTGGAGCGTTGATAATATTGCCTGGAAAGTTGTGGGTTATCCCATAAGTTATGTTGAATTTTTAGGAACAATTTTTTACTTATGGTCAGTGTGGCTAATTTCTCAAAGAAAAATTCTGACTTGGGCTGTTGGGATAGTCAGCGTATTGCTGTACATGGTACTTTTCTATCAAATCCGCTTATATTCGGACATGATAGAGCAAATTTATTACTTAGGTGTTAGTATCTATGGCTGGTGGCGATGGAGCACACCCAAACGAGATAGTAAAGAGATTTTAAATGTTCGATATAGTCCTCCAATCAAAATTGTTTTGGCTTCTTCAGTAACAATAGCAATTTCCTTTGTAATCGGAGCATTGATGAGTCAGATTCATACAATACTGCCAACAATATTTCCAGATAAAGCTTCTTTTCCTTACTTGGATGCACTCACAACAATGATGAGTTTTACTGCAATGTGGCTGATGGCGCAAAAGCGGGTTGAAAGTTGGTATTACTGGATTGTAGTTGATATTATTGGCATTTGGTTATATTACGTTAAAGAAGTGAGATTTATTGCTTTACTTTATGTAATTTTGTTATTTATGGCAATTAATGGCTTAATAAATTGGCTAAAAGCAGTTAAGTAGCGCCATAGTTAAATTATCTAAATATGCGTTTAATCATAATTAATGATTCGGAATTTGTTATAACAAACAAGTCTATTTAAATAGCTGTTCCGACAGATCCCAGTTTTCCTTATTAAAAGGCGATCGCCAATGCCTTCACTTTTCTTTTTTCCTCTAAGAAATTTTCAGGTGTCCATTCGCACAAACTACATTAGACTTCTTGCACGAATAGTGGATTTCTTCCATGTTATTGATGACCAGTAGAATTTGTTGTTGGTGCAGTTCGGTAGCTAAAGAGCATTGTTGCTGCACTTGCGTCAATTCATGTTCATTCTTGAAATTATCTAAAAGCTTGTCCCAAGGTAGCACTTGTGAGCTAGTTGCCCAGATTGGGAAATCCTTTAAATGCAAAGGAAATAAATAGTTAATTATAAGCCACTTGTATGACCCAATAAATTAATTCAACATCACCAGCTTTTTGATACGTTTGTCAATTAGCTCAATCTTGTAATAGTCAAAATTAAAGCCCCATGATTGTTAAAATACATTATTGGAACATCGTTGGCATAACAAAACAGCTCCCCACTTGAAGTAGCTTTATAGTTCTCCAATTTCTTCCCTATTAAGAATTCTTGTTCACCAGACTGACCAATATTCCCAATTAGTGAAAACCAGTTTTCGTTTGGTTTCCTTCGGAACATCTCTGCCCAATGTAGCCACGGCTTTGTATACCCATCTGCATCACTTCTGATCCTGGCATCATACCAAAACTGTTCTCCTTCTACTTCAAACCTATAACTTGCTCCTATTTCTAAACAAATATCAGTAGCATTCCAGTATTTGTGAGCGTCTATTGTTGTTACTGATGGAGAGCCAATTTGTAGCTTTCTCATTTTAGTATTTATTTTCCACAATTAGAATGATCAAAACGGAATTTCAGTCATTACAGAGTAATAATCACTTGCCTAATAAAAAATTTTAACGAAATAAGTTAAGTAATGAACACAAGAAATCTAACAGTCCTTTGGCGAGCCGTCAAGTAGTGATTGAAGTTGTTAATCGGCGTTTAATTCGGTTTCTGAGTCAGCGCTACCGTGATTGCAGAAAATGTTTTGGATGACACTGTCACTTCATTGCTAGAATTTCTAACTACCAACTTCAAAAAACCTAAGCTTACCTTCACTATGTATGTAACAAACCCAATTTTATATCATAAAACCTTTTTGTAAAAGGTCTACTGTTACCCGTTGCCGATATTGAAAAACACAAATGTTCATCCAAGTGTTGATAACCAGTCTTGGTGCCGAAAAGCTTCCAAAACTCAGACTGTAGTTTTTCTGCTGCTTCCAAAACAAGACCTCAACGAAGTAGGTTTAAGAGTTCATCAGGCTGATAATTTGTGGCATAGTAACATCTAAATGTGATTGGCAATTTTTGCCACAGATAAGAGAAAGTGACGTGAATCGCCAACATACAACGCTTAACGTATCACTAACTTCGATTTCTTAGTACCAGTAAAAAAACTGTCATAGTCGGAATCAGGTAAGTAATCACCTGAGAAATATATTAAGAAGAGTGATCTAAGAATATCCCTATAGAAAAGTATTAAATATTACTAGTAATATTTAATACTTTTCTGTCATAATCAACAGCAAAAAGCGGGAACTATACTTTTGATACACTTGCCCTGGTAGTTATAATTAAAATTGTTAGGTTTTATGTTCAAAATAGCAGTATTTGTTTTTGTAGTGTTGTCTATGTTTTATATTCTAGTTTTAAAGGATTCTGACACATCTATGGTTTATATGCTTGGCGCACTAGTTTGTACACTATTATTAATAAACAATAAACTGTAATCTAGACATTAGTTCGCTCAAAGAAATATTTAATTAAAATGGCTATCTAGAGATTTATTTAGCGATACGTTTGGGTTAAAGACAATCGCGCTACTCATTCCAATCAAATAGCACCCCATCCACACAAGCGATCCCCCACTGCGGATACTTCGCAATCAACTTCTTGATAACTATTACTAGCACTGGGTCATCATTCCAACACTCGTGCAAGAAGTTAAAGCCAAGATTCTGTCCCAAATTTACCGCCACTTTGAGTTTTTGGATACGTAGAAGTCGCACATTTGTCTGTTAACAAATCCTAAAAGTGATTTGATGGCTTTTCCACAGGATGATTAAGATATAGGTATTTGACCTGACGGGTATCGATACTCATGGTGCAAGACCAGATTTTGCTGAATGATTGGCATGTAATAGCGCGATCGCAAGACCTCCAACCTGGAACAGTCCTGCACAAGCGCTTATTAGGCTCAGATGTAGTGCTCTGGCATAATGGCAATAAAGTTTTAGCTTGGCAAGACGTTTGCCCTCATCGTGGTGCTCGTCTTTCTCTAGGATATGTCAATAAAGAGACTCTTGTGTGTCCTTACCACGGTTTAGCCTTTAATAGCGAGGGGAAATGTGTACTAGTTCCGGCTAATCCAGACCAATCGCCCCCCGCACAAGCTTGTGTTAAAACTTACCAAGTTCAAGAGCGTTACGATCTGCTCTGGGTTTGTTTAGGGACACCAAAACAAGACATAGCTCCGTTTTCTGAGTGGGACGATCCGGTCTATCGCAAGATTTTCTGTGGCCCCTACTACTATCACTCTAGCCCTCTGCGGGCGCTGGAAAATTTCATCGATCCGGCACACTTCCCAATTATGCATTCGGGATTATTCGCCCACGCCAGTCGTCCTGAGTTGACGCACTATGAATTAGAGTCTCTTCCAGATGGGATTAGTTTCAAATGTGGTTTGTGGGAACTAGACTTTAATTCTGGTAATCCTCTGGAAGCACCACTGATTTTCAACACTTACGATTACCGCATCTTCCGTCCGTTAGTGGCATACTTTAAACTCGGACCTGGAGATCATCGTTTAAATGTCTTCTATACAATTACGCCAGTCGATGAAGATGAGTGCGTGGCGCAATATTGGTTAATGGTAAATAGCACCCGTGAAGTAAGAGTGGAAGTCTATCTAGATATTCAAAATCAAGTTGCTAGTCAAGATATTGCCATTGTCGAGTCTCAGCAACCCCGACGCTTACCTTTAGATTTGCAAGCAGAAGTACATTTACCGAGCGATCGCTATTCTATTGCATACCGAAAGTGGCTCAAACAACAGGGTGTTACTTTCGGTACTATTTAGAACTTGGTGGTAGTTATAGGGTAGCCGCCCGTAATTACATTATGTCGAGCGAGGCAATGTACAAGTTAGTTTTCAACAGTATCGGGAATTGTTACCCCAAGGTGTTGAGTCATAGTTAGGATTTGGGATTAATTAAGTCTCAGATTTAATAGTTTAAAAACAGTAGATTGTTAATTACTCTACCGCTTTTTATGTATGTTGAATGCGGTACTCAAAAGTCAATTGATATTTTTCCTTGCTTTCATGTCAAGGTAAATTTTGGGTATTTATTTCTCCACAGGTGTTAGTTTTAAAGGATACAATGGCTCAGATCCATTTAATTGCCAAATTCTAAATACTAATACAGCAGCTACAGTTAGCCATACACAAGAAAATGATAAAATCATTCCCGCTACAGGCTTAGTTTGCCAATAAATTGCCGTCATCACTACAGCAGATAACCAAGGGCCTAAAATAACTACAGGAACAGCAGCACCTAATCTCCGTTCTACGGTAAAAATCGTATTCCAAGTATCCCCTAAAGCCAGATGTACCACAAACAAAATTAAAGGCAGCACTAAAAATTGGTGATTCATTTGCTGCCAAAGCAAGACAGAAGAAATTACCCGCAAAATGGCAATTATCATCCAAACTATGGGAAATACTAAAGGTGGAGGAGACCATCTTGGTCTGATTACCTGGTCATAGGTCTGACGAGAACGGGTATTATCTAAAAGAGAAAAAATTCGTGAACGGATACTGAATAGAGCGAAAAATAATCCAGTCACTAAAGTACTAAACCAACTGGGAAAAGAAGAATTGTTATCAATCAACATGACTAATTTTTCCATGACCAGCAACACGATAATCATGACTACTATTTGTAGGATAGTCCCTAGTGTATAAACTAAAACTGCTCTGATATCTAGTTCTTGTGTAGTTGCTATTGATGTATCTGGAGACTTTTGTTGATTAAGAGTTTTTACACCCATTACTGTATTGACAAACTGTTCAAGTATTCCAGTATTATTGGATTCATTCATAATTAAGAGATTGCGCGTAGTTTGTAATTAGTAGTAATAAGTTATTCATTATATAGGACTAGTGTTCTGTCTCATTAGTTGATTGCGATTAAAACAGTATATTAATCGTCTTGGCGATTTTCTGGCGAGTAAGGAACACCTAACCCTTGGGGAGGTATAGATTTACCAGCTAATCCCACTAGTGCAAATAAAGCGATCGCATAAGGTAGCATACCTAAAAACTGATAAGGAATATTTGCACCAAGAGCTTGAATTCGTAACTGTAAAGCTTCCGTAGCGCCAAATAAAAAACAAGCCAGAGTAGTACCTAAAGGATGCCACCTACCAAAAATTAAAGCAGCGATCGCAATAAATCCTTTACCTGCACTCATCCCTTCTGTAAAAAATTTGATTTGTACCAAGGTGAGATAAGCCCCTCCTAAACTGGCAAGACAGCCACTAAGTACTACAGCCCAATATCGCACCCTTGATACTGAAATCCCAGCCGTCGCAGCAGCTTGGGGATATTCTCCCACCGCCCGCAAAGTCAGCCCAAAGCTAGTATGAAATAAAATATAGATACTGAAAGCAACTAGAGTTATCAGTAAATATACAAAAACATCTTGCTGGAACAACATAGCTCCAAGTATAGGTATATTCGCAAGACCAGGAATGATTATAGGCTCAATTCCTGGTAATCTTTGCGTATTATTGCCATTAAATATTAACCGCGCTAAAAACGATGTTAATCCCGCGCAGCCACTAGATTAATCGCTAACCCTGATACCAACTGATTGACATACAAAGTTACACATAAAAAAGATGAGCGCTCAATAATCCGGGGTAAATCGCTCACTAACAAGCCTCAAATTACGTAAAATCGTTCCCAAAATGGTTGTCTGCCCCGATTTATTGAGCGGATACGGCTGATTTTCGTCTGACTGATTATGAAAGTATTGAACGTTGGTGGGAAATAATTTTTAGTGCCTATCTTTTAGTCAGCGTTCAAGCCACCTACTTTCAGTTTAATCAGCAATCAAGCACAACATCTACTTCAGAATTTTCGTCACACACTGAATCTAATCTTCTTCACTATAGCCAACATCCTTATTGAGAGTCCGGCACTACATGGAAGAGTGCCTTAAATAACCTGAGATTGATTATTCAACCCTATATTTTTTACTGTTTAATTCAACCTTGGCTCACAGTATTTAATATTCCTGGTCTGAAACGTTGCTTTTTGAAATTAATTGACTTCATGAATAATTTTCGGGCTTCTCCAGTCAGTTTCCCTATAGCTAGTTGAATTTCTTGCTAATTTTTCTTTTCCTAAAGTAACAAAAGAGGGATAACTACCAAATTGTGTATAAAACTTGGCATAGTTAAAACAGTATAGGGATGAGGAGACGCGGCAACGCAGTTGCCAGTCAAAGATAAGGTGAGCTTGTTAGGTTGAAGCGCGGTCATAGGAGTTATGCTTTAAAATTTTCAATAAGCATAACTCTTATAAGTGCCATGAGTGATACCTCTGCCACGCCTAATGGCGAAATTAATTAAAAAGTAGGATACTCCCCATCTAGGGCACTACCCACCTTTGGTTGTCTCCTCCCCTACATGTATAAGCTAAAACAGGTGCTCCACTTCGAGGCCCTTTCAGTCCAGGATTAGAGATGTCTAAACATAACCCCCCAAAGGACGGAGCATAAATAATCGAAGCCGAAATTGTCTTCGCGTTAACACTCTGAGCATTTATAATTTCGGTTATAAAACAAGCCAGAGATGCGGAAATGAGAGATGCGGAAAATGCGGCTTTGACTAAGTTTCGGATCTTCATGACACTCAATTTAACTTTTACCAATCCTCGACTCTACCTCTCTAGTTTGTAGATAACAGCGGTCGGCAAAATTACTACTCTCGCGAATACTTTCAAGGGACACCAAGAGTGAGAGTGCCTGGGGATATTCGTGCATTGCCCATCACCCGATAGAGATATCATCGATTAGAAGGACACGGAGAGAAGTTGCGTGCGGGGATAGAGGGACATGGAGAGTTCTTTCTTTGCGTCTCCCACTCTCCGTGTCTTTTCTCCTGCCTTATGGTTTGAGTACAACTTTGATACAGTTTTCCTTCTTGTCTCTGAAAATTTCGTAACCCCGGGGTGCTTCATCTAACGGTAGACGATGGGTGATCACGAAAGATGGATCGATCCTGCCATTTTGGATGTGATCAAGTAACGTGTTTAAGTACTTATGAACGTGCGTTTGTCCCATTTTGAATACTAAGGCTTTGTTCATGGCAGCACCCATAGGTATTTTGTCTACAACGCCGACATAAACACCAGGAATTGACACGTGACCGCCTTTGCGACAGTCAATCATCACTTGCCGCAGCACATGGGGCCGGTCTGTTTCCAGACGCACTGCTTGCTTTACTTCGTCGTATACTCCTTCTAGACCCGTGCCGTGTGCTTCCAACCCCACAGCATCAATGCAAGCATCTGGGCCGCGTCCACCTGTCATTTCTTTGAGGGCTTCACCAACATCTACTTCCTCATAGTTAAGGATTTCTGCCTTGCCTTGATCTTTAGCCATCTGTAAGCGTTCGGGAATTCGATCGATAGCGATGACTCGTTCAGCACCAAGTAGATAAGCACTCTTAATTGTGAATTGTCCGACTGGGCCACACCCCCAGACTGCGACAATATCACCGGGCTGAATATTACAGTTATCTGCCGCCATATATCCGGTGGGGAAGATATCTGTTAGAAACACTACTTGTTCGTCTGTTAGTCCATCAGGAATCTTAAACAAACCAGTATCGGCAAAGGGAACGCGGGCATATTGAGCTTGACCACCAGCGTAGCCACCTAGCATATGAGAGTAGCCAAAAATACCAGAGGGTGAATAACCCATGAATTTTTCTGCTAACCAAGCGTTTGGGTTAGAGTTATCGCACAATGACCAGAAGTCATGTTGACAGTACCAGCAGTTCCCACAGCCGATAGGGAATGGTACAACCACGCGATCGCCTATATTTAAATTTTTGACGGCACTGCCTATTTCAACGACTTCCCCCATCATTTCATGACCCAGGATATCGCCCTTTTCCATTGTGGGGACGTAGCCGTTATAAAGGTGTAAATCAGAACCGCAAATTGCTGTTGTCGTGATTTTAATAACAGCATCACGCGGATTAATGATTTTTGGATCGGGTACTGTTTCTACCCGTACATCGTTGGCACCGTTCCAGCAAACTGCTTTCATAGCCATTAGTCCTTTGTCGGTAGTTAGTTGTCAGTTGTCAGTGGTTATTTTCCTTGTCTCCTCTGCTCCCCTGCTCTTGTGAGTCCCCAACTCAAGGCTGTAACCTAACTTTTATGCAGTGGTCTTTTCTTTGGTTGAACAGCTCGA
>NZ_JAVRBN020000079.1:0-17986 GCF_034531305.2 Nostoc sp. ChiQUE02 | reverse complement strand
AACTAATAAAAATTCAAAATGATGATGGTAGCCGTGTGATTCTCAGAGGTAACATCGTTCCAGTAACATTTCCTGGATTGGGTGAGTTTGGGAATTTGAGAGTAAAAGAAGCCTTCTATGCCGCGACAAATGCCCCAGCAAAAGGTACTTTTGTGGCACTAAAAGACAATGGCATTCGTTGCATCACAACTCCTTGCTTCTCCACAGATAATCTGGTTCTAAATAAACCTAAGACTGCTCAAGTTTCGTCAATCGATTTGAGTCAAACCGGTGCAACACAAAAACAACTTGACGCAGCAACTAGCGAAATTTTTGGTCAAGGTTTGATTGCTGTAGGTAAAACTGAGATAGTAGAAAACGTAGATCCAACCAAGAGAGATACTAAGTTTGTGGCTACACAATTTTATCTGAGAGTGGAACCAAAGTAAAAGAATTTTAGCTCAGATAAAATAATTCCTAAAATAGACAAGCGGTGTGGGAGCGATGTCTGCGACGGGCTATTCGGCGTCGCATTTCATTCTCGAAGTACGATCGCTAAGATTCGTTTTGAGGATTATGAACCTCACACTAAACCTCGTCAGTGATTGAGTCAGCTTGGATTGTTTGAAAACTTAATTAGCCAATTGGTATTGCAACAATTACGAGAAAGATTACAAAGCATCCGTGCGATGTATGGATTCAATCAACTCCTCAACTTCTTCTTCGTCCAGACATTGTTTCACTTGGGTGCTGAACCACTCAAATTCTTCCGGTTCTGTGTCCGTGACTCGGTATACCAGTAATGTTCCTGCAACACGGGCAAGAGTAAGAGGTGATGGAGAAACGTGGCTCAGTAGATCGCACGCATTCTGGTATATTTCCATGACTGATAATTCGGACAAAGGAGATCCCAACTGAGCAGAAAGCTGTTTTAGATTCTCCTGAATAGATGAATGGAAGTCTGGATCTTCTGGATGGGAAAGAGGGTTACTCATAATTATCGTTCAAATGCCATTGGATTGGGACTGGAAGCAATGTGTTGAAGTAAGTTACTCTTTTTGGGTTAACTCGTAGACATCGTTTCTGTCTGGCTGTTCATTTGGCTGTCAGCGTTGCTGCTGTATGCGTTCTAGCAACTCCAAGGGAATATAAACGTTCATTTCAAAACCTTGTTCTGTTGCTTTGCGTCTAAGTTTTGTAGCTTCCTAATGACTTTCTAGCATTGTGGCACAAACTTCACGCCACTAAATACTTTGAGATTTAAAAACCGACGGCTTGAAAACTCAGCAACGAGACGATTACTGGCAGTTCCAGGTATTCATCATGGCACGTAGAGCGTTTCCATTGGTCTTGCAAAGCTCGAATCAAAATGGCGTTTGGGAGAAAAAGCAATCGAAGGGATTAGTTTATTTACCAGCCTCATCCATCTTTAGCCAGTTTGCAAAGTTCTTTGCAGGAGATAAAATCTTTTAGGAAAAGTAAATTGATATATTGGTAGGTCTTTTAGCAAGTGTTACAGATAAGAAAAATTAGTTCTTTGATGCAGTTATTTTAATTGATTAAACGAGAGTTCTCATTATTAGCGCTATATAGTTATGCCAACCGCACTCAAAAATATACAAACTAAAAATCTAATTTCAATTGGTTTGCTAGTTTTTGTCCCGATTGCTATTGTGGCAGAAAAGTTAGAATGGGATGCATTAATAGTGTTTGGGCTTTCAGCAGTTGCAATCATTCCGTTAGCAGTTTGGCTGAGTCAGGCAACAGAAGAAATTGCTGTGGTTTTAGGGCCTTCTATCGGAGGTTTGTTAAATGCAGTCTTCGGTAATGCAACTGAGCTAATTATTGCTCTGGTAGCTCTCAAACAAGGCTTAGTAGATATTGTCAAAGCCAGTATTACCGGGACAATTATCAGTAATTTACTGCTGGTAATGGGGCTATCTATGTTGCTAGGAGGTTTACGCTATAAGGAGCAGACTTTTCAGCCAATGGCAGCGCGAGTCAATGGTTCGACAATGACACTAGCTGTGACTGCAATTGTACTCCCCGCAATGGTGATTACTACATCTAATGTGGTCGAGCAAACTGCTATTACTAAGCTGTCGATTTTTGTAGCAGTTATTTTAATTGTAGTTTATGGTTTGACCCTGTTATTCTCCTTGAAGACTCACAGCTACCTATACGATGTTGGCGTTGTAGAACTAGAAGATAAGGTTTCTGAAGACGAGACCACAGAGCAAGATAAACATTCTTTGCCAAACTTGAGCCTTTGGGTTGGTATTTTGCTTGTGGCAACGATTGGTATAGCGTTCGTGTCTGAGATTTTTGTCGGTGCGGTTGAAGAAGCAACAAAAGGACTAGGATTGACACCTTTGTTTACCGGAGTAATTTTGTTACCACTAGTTGGAGGTGCAGCTGAATATGTAACTGCTGTTCGAGTAGCAATTAAGAACAATATGGATTTGGCAGTATCTGTAGCAATGGGATCGAGTCTACTAGTTGCTTTGTTGGTTGCGCCGCTCCTTGTACTAGTTGGGCAGGTGATTGGACAGCCAATGGACTTAAACTTTAACTTGTTTGAAGTTGTTGCAGTGATCATTGCAGTGGTCATTGCCAACTTAATTAGTTTGGATGGTCGCTCTAACTGGTTAGAGGGGATGTTGCTGCTAGCAACCTATGCTGTATTAGCTGCTGCCTTTTACTTCCATCCAGTTTGAGTGCTAATCCTTGTTGCTGTTTAATGTTATTGAAACTTCTTCCCATTTTTTTAGTAAAGCAGACAGGCGAAGAAAATAGCGCTCGTATTCAATTGGTTAAGTGTAGTATTCTCAAAAAATGCAACGCCTGAAAAATCAAGCGAATATAACTAAAATTTATATAGCATTTACATGAGATGAGATTAGTGAGCCTATTATGATACTCATTTTTTTCCATTAGAGGCAAGCGATACCTTCTCTTCCCGGATTTCTCACAAAATCTGAAAAAAAGGGAACAAAAACTGCGAAAATGTATATATAGTAAGCATTTCAGCAGTTGTAGAGCATGACCCAAGCTTTGACAGATCGTATACAAAAACAGTTCAGATTTGAACAGCCAAAGTCACCTCCAGTCGTAGTTAATTTCCAGGGTGGACAAGTAACATCTGATGCAGGTTTAAGCTTAATTGCTGAAATAGATAGAAAACTGCAAATCACATCACAGTTTGCACTATGTTTCCAAGATTACCGCCAATCAAATCGAATTGACCATTCAATAGAAAACTTAATTAAACAAAGAATCTACGGGTTGGTCATGGGATACGAAGACTTAAATGACCATGAAGAATTACGTCATGATCCGATGTTTGCTCTATCATTAGGAAAAAGAATTGGAGTACAAGATAAGCCTGCAACATTAGCAGGTAAGAGTACATTAAATAGGCTGGAACATTGTCCCGAAGATGTAGAACAAGGATCTGACAGTCGTTATCATAAAATTGGACATTCCTCAGAAGGAATTGAACGCTTATTTGTAAATATCTTTCTAAAATCTTACTCAAAAGAACCACGAAAAATTATTTTGGACTTAGATGTAACTGATGATTTAGTACACGGCAATCAGGAGCAAGTTTTCTTCAATACCTATTATGGAGGATATTGCTATGCCCCATTTTATATTTTTTGTGGGAAACACTTATTAGCAGCCAAACTTCGTCCTTCTAATGTAGACCCAGCATTTGGGGCGTTAGAAGAGTTACAGAAAGTTATTAAACATATACGTCAACAATGGCAGAATGTCGAGATTTTAGTACGAGGAGATAGTGCCTATTCCAGAGATGATATCATGACATGGTGTGAGTCACAGACTGGGGTTGACTACGTTTTTGGATTGGCGCAAAATAGTCGTTTAATTCAGATGACTACCACGACTAAAAATAGAGCCTCGCTTGAGTATGAGCAGAAATTATCAACAGTAGTTTCATTTTTAGAAACTGTATTTAAGCCAAATGAACAACTTCCTTCTCTTGGTTCTGACTTGATTGATAACTCAATTTTGTATAAGTCGTTAGACTATCGAACCCGTGAATCTTGGAGTCGTAGTCGTCGTGTTGTTTGTAAGGTTGAGTATGGAGCAAAGGGCACTAATATTCGTTTTATTGTGACCTCTCTCACTACTAATAAAGTACCTCCTGGTCAACTCTACAGACAAAAATACTGTCAGCGTGGGGAGATGGAAAATCGCTTTAAGGAACAACAACTTGAACTTTTTAGTGATAGAACTAGCACGCATACATTCGCTGGAAATCAACTACGATTATGGTTTTCTTCTATAGCTTACGTTTTGATGAATGCGTTGCGACAAAGATGTTTAGCCAAAACAGAATTACAAAACGCTCAAGTTGGAACTATTCGTACCAAATTATTGAAGTTAGGAGCCTTAATTACTGTAAGCACACGGCGAATTTTAATTGCGATTACTAGCTCTTGTCCATATAAACATATTTTGGCTGCTGCTTACAGATGCTTAAAAATGCTCCCGAATACTGCTTAATATCAACTCAAACTGCATTTAATTTCTCATAATTAATCATATTTTGGCTTGGTTTTATCTAAGTCTAGTTTTGAAATGCTTATTTTTCTAGACACAGCATTTTATTTTCAGTACAAAGATAAACATAGTGATTATTCTATCTTCATAGCTACTGTTTTATACTTAATTTGTTACACCACGTAAATTTGAATTCATGATGTATCAAAAAAATGTCTTACATCAGGTCATGTAAATTGATTTTTGATTGTTTGTGAGAAATGCGGGCTAAGTGATGTAACCTGTGTATCCATCCACTTTTGGGCAATCAATGCCTAACTGGTCACATATTTCCCTTATTTTTCTCAAATGAAGAAGTTGTCTCTTGTTGGGTATGAGTAAAATGTCCATACCCCTCTGATTCCCAAGAACTAACAATTATTTTCCCCATATTCACTCATTGTTTTAATTTTCAACTATAAAAAACTACCACAAAACTACTATTAAATAAGCTTTGTGGTAATTCGTTTACAAATGTCGCCAGAAGTTTTTACTGATAGTCTTAAGACTGACTACCTTGGGTTCTGCTGTCGCTTCAGGGGCATGACTAACACCCACCGCAGCGACTTGTGGTGCGGGTGTCGTTAACAAAGAATTGAGTAACTCTCGCTGATAGTCAATATCTTCTACTGTGCGATAAACTCTGTGGTAGTCAATTTGCATCCCTAAAGGTGTTGGTACTATTTTCAGATATTCATTTAGGGCGTTAATATAGCCATCGTGAAAAATTCTATTAGCAATACAAGGACGGATAATATTCAATAATTGAATAGCTCGTCTAATGTCTGCAACACTGCGGCTAGCATCAATTTCTGGCTGGCTTTCGCTGTAACCTTTAGATTTCTTTTCTGCTACTAGATTGTTGAATTTACTAACGGCTCTTTGATGATTGCCTAATGTGTGGACTCGGGTTTGCGCTTGATAACCGACTCTGCCCCACTGCACTGTTAAGTTACCATCTTCGACAATGGCAGACCAGAACTTATTGCTGTTCTGGATAGCATCAACATAGACTAAATAGATTTCCATGTTGATTATTTCTCCGTAGGTTGTGGATTAGATATACCTAAAATCCTGTTCTTGAATGTTTCAAAACTTTCTTGCTTGGATTTTGCAAGTGGTGGAATATCCTTATTCAACAAAGAGTTTTTGAAATCCTCGAAACTTGAAGGCTTACTCATTTTGTTCTCCGGTTTAGATAATTTGATTAGTAAATTAGTGTTTAACAATCACACACTTCCTTGTATTCGGGCATTGCCCCAACGCAATTGATGTTGTAAAGCTTCAAGTATCGTTTCTGCTTCGTCTGCTGTTAGTCCTTTCAACTGAAAGCAGATATTTTTTAAAACCTCTGGAATACCATTCCAAAGAAATCTTTCAAAATCTCCATCTGTCAAAGCTTCTGTTAGAGAATAATCTTCAGGACTACATATTCGCTGCATAAAAACATATTGGGATAAAGTTGTACGTAGCAAAAGTTTGGTTTCTCTATCCAGTTTTTCGAGATAAACTCCATAGTTTTGAACAAATTGGTTAATTCGTTCAGTTTGTCCGTAGTAAGTCACTAAATCTGTTGTCATCTTTTTTTCACCCTCTCTTTAACTGATTGTTGGATTTGAGAAAGCAATCGCCTTCATAGAATCAGAAGGCAATCGCTTTCTCATCAGTTCATATTCTGAAACTTGGCAGCACGTAGCGATTGAGTTTTCGCTGCAACCACAGGACTACTAGCCCGTCGTGCGGTAGCCGCCCATGCCTGCATTCGCTCAACTGCGGCAGCATCCTGTATGGCAAGTGGGGTAATGGTTTGACGGCAATTTTCCAAATCATTAAGCGTCACCTGTTGCGGTCTACCCTCATCGAATGCCAGCAGAGCAGCTTCCGAAGCAAGGGTTTCCAGTTCTGCCCCTGAAAACTTTGCGGTCGTTGCTGCGATCGCTTCGAGATATTCGGATTCCAGGTGAATGCCAAAGCGTTGTAGATGAATTCCTAAAATCTGTACTCGCTCCGGTTCTGTCGGCAGATCGACGAAAAAGTTTTCATCGAAGCGTCCTTTCCTCTTTAGTTCACTTGGTAATGCTGAGGGATCGTTACAAGTTGCCACGACAAACACACCACACTGAGATTCGGACATAAACGTAAGAATATTGCCCAGAATCCTCTGTGAGACTCCACTAGTGTCACCACTGCCAGAAAGGGCTTTTTCTATTTCGTCTATCCATAAAATGCAGGGTGCGATCGCTTCGGCTGTCTTCAAGGCACGGCGTACATTCCCCTCAGACTCGCCTACCAGACTGCCTAAGAGGGATGCAATGTCTAGCTGGAGCAATGGTAAATTAAGGATGTTAGCAATGTTTTTAGCCAATAATGTTTTACCAGTACCGGGCGGTCCTGCAAGCAACACACCTTTTGGTTGAGGCAGGTGTAGCTCACGCGCCTCTTGCGTGAATAGTCGCCGCCGCCGAGTCAGCCACTCGCGCAGTAGATCCAAACCGCCAAATGGGATTATCGCAGGTTTACCCAATTCAATACCCATTTGAGACAGTAGCCGAGTTTTGTACTCGACGGCTTTGGGGATGAAATCAGCATCAACGATGACACCATCATTAGTTAAGTTTTCTTTGACTGTTAACCGAAGGAAGTCGCTAATCTCCTCCAGGGTTAATCCCAGGGCTGCACGAGAAAGAGTTTCAAATTCAGCATTTTCAAGCGTAACAGTAAAGGTTAATTCTTGCTCTCTAGCAGACTGTTGTAAGTCATGCAAATAAGAATTGATATGAAGTAGTATTTGGTCAATACTGGGTAAAGGAAATTCACAATAAGGAATCAATCTGACTAGAGATTCGTGTAATTGTATGTTCTGACCCAATAAGACAATGCGTTTATCTGTGGGTTTTAACCTGTGGTAAAGGTTTTTTACCTTGCTTAAAATCTCCCATGATAATTGGGGTGAATTCTTAGCAATAAAGGGGTGAATATCTCCGAGGATAAATACACCATGACCACTAAAGTTAGCAATGTAGTCGAATACGAATAGTAGTGGATCGGCCTGTGGTGGTTTCTTATACTCTGCAACTGGCTTAAACACCAATCCCCCATCTGCTGCAATTAAACATTGCTCTAAGTTTGATACCCCCAGATTCCAGAAGAACACTGGACTTGATAGCTTGTTGTTAGCTTCAGTAATTAACCACTGAATAATTGTCGCTTCATCAGGAGATAGAACATCAACCGCAGCAATGGGGATTTGTGAATCAAGTGTGGAGATAAGATTTGAGAGTTTCATGACAGATTTCAAATAACTTCAATTAGTTTTGGCGAAGCCATTGTGATCAGCAGTTACCAGTCACGTTAAGACTGGTAACTGATGACTAATTACTGACGTAAACGTGTCTGGTTACTGTTCGTAGTCCGAAGTTGTTGGGTTTGAGCTTCATTTTTAAAAGTGCGATCGCTCTCGCTCACAACTCCCAATGCGGATTCAAATGGTTGCGTAGCCGATAAACAACTCAAACCCTCAAACCCCTCAGCCTCCACACGAACTTCACCTGTAGCCGAATCGAAATGAATCAAAACTGAACGTTCCATATTTATCTCCGTGCATATTGTTGAACTTCTTGATGTCCGGCAAAGGTTAGGCGTAGAGTTTGGACAGTACCGTTAGTAGATTCTGCGATCGCGCACTCCCCAAATTTTTCTTGTAACTCGGCAGCTTTGACACGAACCAAATGCTTACCATAAGCCAGCATTAGTTTATTACTGAAAAAGTCTTGTCCCAACTTCGGAACTGTCTCGTAGCTATCGTGTATCACATCGTACACACCACTTGACTGATTCCACTTGAATCCGATGTCTGCACGGGCTTTTATGGTGCGACCAGATACGATAATTTCAACGCTTTGTCCTTGAGAGCTACCGTAATATCCTTTTAATGACTGTGCTGTTTCATGGACTTGCGGTGATAGGTTTAGATCCGTGAGGGCTTGTACTAAACATTCGTGATTGCTTAATTTGGTTTTAACAGTTGAGAAATGTGACATGAGAATCTTGTTCCTATAGCGGTAAAAGTGCGGTATTCTTTTTGAGGTGTATATGCATTTTTCGTTTAAGGTACTTAGTCTTGAGCGATGCACCTTCGCCCAAGACTGTTTTTTACCTAAACTTGAACGACATAACGGTAGCTTTCGACAAGCCCACATCGCTAATCGCAAGTGATTGCAGATTGCGCTGTTCATCTAGTAGCTTGGAGCGGATCTCTTGCATTTTTTGCTGCAACTGATTGCGCCCCTCACTACCAAGATTCTTCGACTCAATCGCCGGATCATTAACAATCGAGTCAATGTGCGCCATCATCGCCTCTAAGCTGCTGCCAGCCTCCTCCTCAGCATTCGCTAGTAGTACCTGAACCTTCATCAAATGGCGTTCCATCTTCTTTTTAAATTGGACTGGTTTACGCCCTGGCTCCCAGTCAGCCAACTCTTCAAGTAACTGCGCGGCAAGTTGTTCACCACCAGCCAAAGCCGATTCCCTTAGTCGCTGCTCCAGATTTTGGTCATACTGCTGTATGAAGCGAGTGATTTGGTCTAAACATTCGGCTTGTTTCTGGTCGAGTTGTTCGGATAGGGCAGGTATGATAACCGGGCGACCAATGATTACCTGCAAATAATCTTCTAAGTCAGTCAGAGTAGGGAAAGCCATTAATAAGTTGGCTTTGACTGATTCTTGCTTATCTAAAGATAATTCCCAAGTGTTGAGCGAGAGGAATTGGTCAATTCTCTCTTGGTAATCAAGTAGTCCTGCCTCATAATCAGCTTTTAATTGATTTCTGAGAGTGGGAGCAACACTATCTCTGATATTTAGTAGTTGGCTCCAGACGAGTGGCGCTAAATCAATCGGACAGACCCAATCGCCAGTATCAGCAGACATCCATTCTTGAACTGAAGCAATCTCTTGCCTTAATTGGGCAGCAGCTTCATCGAGCTTCTTGAATACTTTGATTCCACGTAAACCAACTTCGGAATTAGTAACTTTAACGAGGTCTGATTCGATTTCAGACACTTCAGCTTTTAATACATCTGCCCATTTAGGAGCGGCAGACTTTGTACTTTTTTTCAACTGGATACGAAATCTGATGCGGGTTTTATTTAATTGTGAGAAATTGTGGCGCTCGACTACTGCATCAGTTAGAAAATTTGTAGCGATAGGGTTGTCGATTGCTTGTACCATAATTATTCACCTCAATCAATATTTTCACTTCCGATTAAGCGAAGCTTTCTTTGTGGCTATTTTTCAATTTGTGAATGTCTGCAATAGCTCTATGAATTGTTTTTGTAGAGTCATTTTGTAGCCGGACAGGTCTTTTGATAACTGGTGGCTTATGTATTGACATGGCTTAAAATAGCTGGAGTTGCTGTGAATTCTCCTGTACCACAGGCTTTTGATTAACCATACCTTCGACTTCATAACACCGAGTCATAAGTTTGTTTCGATTTAGTCGAAAGCTGGCTTTTTTTCTTTGATTTGGCAGAGGTAGAAACAAATACTGTGGATGTTGGATAGTACCTGCATCACCCAGATATCGACAATGTGTACCATTAATTTGGTAAACTTTTGATGAGCTTAACAGTGTCGCGTCATACACTTTAATCAAATTTGTTTCCATCTGATTAGTATTGAAGTAGATTGTGTGATAATCTTTTGTGGAATCGATTTTTCTCTACAGTCAGACTGATTCAATCTGACTGTAGAGTTTTTGGTACAGCATTATGTAGCTGTAGATAGGCTTGGGCAACTGATCTAATGTGTTAACTCAAGCCCTATTTACAACTAACTAAAACACCATTTGTGAAGCTGCCTTAACTACATCTATTGCTTGACGTGCTGTAACTTTCCAGTCAGTTTGGTCATTATAATTAGTCATGATTAGCTCAGACTCTACCCATACGCGACAGAACAAAACACTTTCGTCAGTTGTCCCTGGCTGCGGTTGTAGTGTGATGGGGGAATATAATTGTTGTGGGGTCAAAGTTGCGATCGCCGCAAGTATGCACTTTGAGAAATGCGTATCGTAACCTGATTCTAAGATATACGTCCGGTCTGCTTGCATAGTTATTAGTAACTTACAGGATTCTTTTTTGCGGCGTTCTGTATTCTCAAACCGCAGTTCTTTAAGATATCCAGTTAAGGCAGTTTGAGGGACATCACTCGGTTCACCATTGAGTGTGTACCATAGTCCTCCGTGCTGACGATTGCAGTAGATTTTACAATTGCCAGCATCAGAGTGCAATCTCAGTTTCGGCTTATTGATTGAAGCGACCAACTGCTTGAGTAGTTCCTCTTGGCGCATCAAGGCAGCAAGTAAATCCGATGTTTCTTGAGGGTTCATTTGTTTGTACCAAAAGCATTTTCACTTTTGCATTGGCGTAGCCGTTTGATTGTGATATATGAAGCGTAGAGCCAATAAAACAGCGCTCTTGAATCAACAAAAGCGCTTTTTGTTACTAATTATTTGCCCTGTACAGATTATTGATGTGAATTAAATCTTGCGAGTAAATCTTCACGAGATAATTCAAGACACAAGGGAGTAAATTCTTCTGGTGTTAGCTGCAACAAATTATCGACCACTCTTGAGAGTTCTTCATCCACAGAACCAAACCGGAATCTCAACAAGTTTTCTACAACTTGGCGTTGCCCTTCTTGTACCGCTTGCGCTCTTGCTTCTTGATAAGCTTCTGTTAAATTCATAATTAACTCCTGGTCATCTTCAGTTAAATCTGTTTGTGTCATTACACTGATACGCCACCTGTAAACCATTTCAAGAACATTACGGCGAACAAGATTCTCTGGTGGAAGGGCAACTAGTTCACTTACTGCTTGGATTTGTACTTTTCCGCGACCTAACAGCCGAAACCACAGCGTGTCTGGAGTTCGCGGTAGCTTGTTAATCGCTACTATTGCTGCTCTTACTCCTTCAGGCAGAAAGTACACTCCGCTCATCCAATTGTCTAAATCTAGTTTAGCTTCAAAAGCCTTGAGCAAAGCAATTGATGCACTAGGCGCTAAGATCCACAGTCTTGCTAAATCGTTCTCTGCTATTGTTGTGTGTTCCCTGTTAGCAAGACGTTGCGCGTCTGCAATCACAGTAAATAATTTTTGAAGACAACTACGTACTTCTGTTCTACTTGGTTGATTGCGAAACGGTTCTAGTAAAGTAGTATTTAATACCGCTATTCTACCCAATAGTCCTAAAGTTTCTACATCAACCGCAGATGTTGGTGTTGGCGAAAATAACACATCAACAAATCTTGTTTCATCAGTGACTTCCCTATTAGTTTTTACTTCCCCAAAGGGAGAAAGTAACTCTTCTAAAAACTGCTTGGCAAATTTATCGTGAGGTTGTTGGGTCATTTTGTAAGGGCGAACTGTGTTTTATTTTACGAGGTTGAGAAAAGCTTAGTGGTGGGCATTAAAACCACCATTTGACTTACGCTGCTACCAACTCCCGGCAAACTTGCGGCAGTTCAATCGGAGCAGTTACCCTGGACAGTGCTTCTACAGCCTCTCTGACGCTCCAATACTTCATGCCATCGCCACAGCGCCAGTAGTATGTCTTGGGGTCGTTTTCCCAGACTTCCTCAGCGTTTCTGACCTTGAAGAGTATGCCCAAAAACTCACCATCTAGATATACATTGTGAGCCGTCTGGAGGTCAGTGCGTCCTACATAAGTTAGTCGATAGCCGTCCACTGGCGTACACAAGTCTTCTGCACGAGTGCCGCGATAGGAGCAGTTTCCGCAGCCGTGACCACCACAGTCTGGACAGATGCCAGCAGGCATATTCCACTTCGGCAGAGTGAAGTCCCATTCAGTCGGTGGGGTTAATATTCGAGCCTTGTGAGAGATATAACAACCAGCGTGACCGATTACTTTATCAGGATAGTATTGAACGCTCAATGATAGCCAATCACAATCACCCAACAAGCCTATTTTCTCAGAAGCTTGTTTTAGTTCCTTTTCTTCCTTGTGATTGCGCTCGACTGGAGTAGAAAGACTCGCTTTAACTTCTGCAACAGCGCGTTTGAATGGTTCTTTGTGGTATCGCGCATAGCCGTGGGTCATTTTTACCCAGATGATATCATCGCTGTTGATCCAGATAGTCACTACATCTTCGGGCTGGCAGTTTTTGGAGTAGTCCGACTGATTGACGATGGTTGCAATGATTTGGCGATCCTGTGTGGTCAACGGATCTTTTGTTGGCGTAGGGGCTGAAAGTTGTGTCATCATTAGAAATACCTCTTAAATGGGTAAAAGGGCGATCGCAGACTTTCCACGGACAGCGATCGTCCTATTTTTATTACTGAGTTTGTTGTGCTTTCAGCACAACACTCTCAATCTAGAATTGGCGAAGCCTTATAAAAGTGTTCAAGGGTAAAGCGTATTAACTGATGGTCAAAACACCAGACAGAAGAAAACTGTAGAGAAGATATCGGATTTATCGTGCCTTCTGTACAGCCACAGCCATGTCGAAACAATTGAAAAGGCGATTACATACTGAGGAGTAATAATCGCCTTAATTCTGAAAAGATTGAAGTTTTTACAACCAGTTTTTAGACGTGGTAGGTCATCGGAATCATCTCGCGGTGGCTTGGCCATTACAAGTTTTAGGCTGCGGCTACTTATCCCGCCGGCTATTGGTTTCTAATAGTTTTGTTGCTAATTCAATTTGATTGGTTTGAGTTTTGAGCGCTTCTTCCTTTCTCTGAGAGGCATCGCGCTCAATTCCTCTCTTGTATATATAACTTACAACACCATGTTGTATTATGTCAATAGAGTTTTGCATATTTCTTGTAAACTTTCAGGATTGATTACTAACGCTGGAAATAACTTCCAAATAGGTACATCAAGCGCATTACAAATAGCAAACGCATCTTCTTTGGAAATTGATTCTGGTCTATTTCCAGGGTTTGCCCATTCAAGGTTTTGGATAAAAGTATTGCTGCGACCAGCTTGAATCGCTAATTTATCTCGGCTAGTTTTACCCCGTAGTTTTCTCAATCGCTGTGCTGTTTCTTCATCCCAAGTAAAACGAGATACATAGGACAGTTTCACAAAGCAGACCTCCTCTGTCATTTAGCTCTCCTCTAATTTACAACACCAACTTGTGTTTTGAGAGTTTTTTGATTACACTGAGGTAGTGATAACGCAAAAGCGATCGCCAGCCAGGAAGCAACGCGATCGCTTTGCAAAACTCATTTACAAAAAGTAAGCCAATTATAATGCTGACACACTTTTGACGTGTTTCAGAAATCAACCAAATGCCTCAGTCTGGGCAGATAGACAAATATGCGATACCCAAGGGCTATGTTAATGCCACCCAGATGGCTAGAGCTAACCGTAAACTTTTGTCTGACTACATAAGGCTAAAGTCTACAAAAGATTATTTACAAGCACTTGAGAACGATATGGGAATTCCCATATCGTCTCTAATAATTGACACGTTTTGAAGCATTTTCTTTTAAATGAACGTATGGCTTTATTCTTCCCTTAACACTCTTTTTAGTTATTTCAGCTTACAAATTGTCCGACTTCTGCTTTCAAAAGCTGTCCAAAATCTTCTTAAAATCATATCTACCGTTCACATCCAACACCATCTCCATCTCTGTCAAACCCATGAGGATCGGGTGGCAGAACTTTAAACCTTCGTTGGCTAATATCTCGGCAATTTAAGTCTGGTGAATTCTTTGGAATGCAAAAATCTGGGTAAGCAGGGTCGCAGTTATTCTGTTGCTGCGGTTGAATCGGCACTGATGTTGTCTTTTGGGTAGCTCTGTGGCGGAAGTCCCAAGGCATTACAGGATTAGCCTGACTCCAAAATGCTAAACGTTGTTGTTTGGCGGTGTTTTCACCTTGCAACAAGCTATCTTTAGACTCTGCACAGCCTTTGAGATACTGACGATACACTACAGCCTGTCCTTCTTGCACCATACTCACGTTGACACTGCGATTACCAACAAACACCTCTGCAACTAAGCGCTTGTATTTGTCAGTTTCTACAGCGCGTATGGTGATTGCTTGTCCTACTGGGAGCAATTGTTTGAGTCTTGTTGATGATTGTTGACCCCAAGGATTCTGTTTCATCTCTGGTGCGTCAATGCAAGCGAGGCGAACAGTCACAGTTTTGTTACCAGTTCTCACCCGTATGGTGTCACCGTCACCTACGCTTACAACTGTAGCAGTAAGATTGTTGGCAAATACGGGTAACGACATTTGAACTAGAAGCAAAGCCGCAACACCAATCAAGCGAAGTTGAAAAACCATTTGTACTAAAAGTCACTCTTATTTTCTTTAGGATTCCCAATCCAAGCCAAGCAATCGCTAGTTAACTCACAAATTATTTTTATGTTTTAAAGTAGAAAATAGTTTCATTGAAAGTGATTGTTAGTACCAATGAAAGTTTTAAGGTTAGTCTTACCAGCCTTGTTGCTGCTAGGCACGCCTGCTATGGCAGTTGAGTTCAAAGGGCAAAATATTGATGGTCAAAAGCTACCTGCTAGAGCTTACTATTATGCAACTGGTGGGGTCTACTCTCGTTCAGGTCAGCTTTCACAACAAGCGGGCCACAATTTACTTTGATGACGGCAACCAAACAACTATACAGTTAAACCAACAGGTAATTACTGACTCAAACAATATTGAAGGTTTTGGAAAAATAGGGCAATATCCTGTAAGTAGCACGTTCAGTGTTGGCTTGGTGTATGACAATAATTGGCTTGGCAGCAGTGATAGTCAATTGCAACAATCCAATGCGCTAGATGGGTTGTGGAAAATTAGTTTGGAGTGAAAAGTAATGTTGACTAATTTTCTCCCATCACAAGTTAATCAATTAACAGACCCAAAAGCGATCGCTTTTGCCCAAAGTATTGAGAGAATTGCCCTTGCAACCTCCCTGAGCCAAAACCAAATCCTCACAACCTATATTCAAAAAGGTAGTGAGGGAACACCAATTCTGCTGCTACACGGCTTCGACAGTTCCATCCTTGAGTTCCGCCTTCTTTTACCATTACTTGCTGCTCAAAATGAAACATGGGCAGTAGATTTGTTAGGTTTTGGCTTTACACAAAGACAAAAAGAAATAAATTACAGCCCAACTACAATCAAAATTCACCTTTACAATTTTTGGAAAACTTTAATCAACAGACCAATCATACTAGTAGGCGCATCAATGGGAGGTGCAACTGCAATCGATTTTACTCTCACTTATCCTCAAATTGTAAAATCGCTAGTATTGATTAACAGTTTAGGTTACACTAGTTCTCCTGCTTTTAGCAAATATTTATTTCCTCCTTTTGACTTTTTGGCTGTTGAATACCTGCGTCAGCGCCACATACTGGCATTAAACTTATGTAGTGTTTTACCTAATTCTGATCCCAAAATACTTCTGGCAATTCAGTGCGCTATGCTGCATCAACAAATGCCACTGTGGCATGATGCTATGATTGATTATGTCAAAACTGGAGGTTATAGCAACTTGGCAGATAAAATTGCCCAAGTTGAAAAACCAACACTGATTCTATGGGGAGAAGCTGATAACATGCTCCCACTTGGAGATGCAGAAAAATTTCAGCAATCTATTGTCAACTCTCAACTAATATTACTCAAAAATTGCGGTCATGCCCCTCAAATTGAACAGCCACAAATCACATCTCAACATATTTTACACTTTCTGAATAGTGGGAAGTTTTAATTGAGCTTAAGAGGATATTTTAAAAGTTCCGCTAGGTATAATTTAGCTATTCTGCACTTAAGCTAGTGTAGAACAGATAAATTGATACAAAAATCAAATCTTTCTTTAGCTATAAAAAGTTATATGAAATCGTATTTATATTCTAAAAAGGAAAACAAATGACTAATAAAAAGGTCGTGCTAGTTACAGGAGCATCATCTGGATTTGGGCAGTTAACTGCTAAAAAGCTTGCTGCTGTAAGTTATTGGGTCTTCGGTACCAGTCGCAAGTCATATCCAGCATCAGGTGATGTAGAAATGTTGAAGCTCGATGTTACCTCTGATGACTCAGTACAATTATGTATTAAACAGTTGCTCACACGGACTAATCGCATTGATTTACTGATTAATAATGCTGGACAAATTCATGCCAGTATGCTGGAAGAAACTTCTTTACAACAAGCCAAAGAAATCTTTGAAACCAACTTTTGGGGGGTTGTCCGCCTCACTAACGCCGTTTTACCAATTATGAGACAGCAGAGGAGTGGACATATTATCAATATCAGTTCAGTCGCAGGATTGATTGGCGCACCCGGTCAAGGTTTTTACAGTGCAAGTAAATTTGCCCTCGAAGGTTATAGCGAAGCACTGAGCGTGGAGCTAGACCCGTTCAATATTAAAGTGTCTTTAATTGAGCCTGGTTACTTTAAGACTAACTTCAACCATGCCATGTTACCACCCACCTTCAATTATGCTGATTACGACAATGTACGTGATGTGATTCGCTCAACTGTCACTCAAGCAATTGCACAAGGCGATGATCCAACAAAAGTTGCACAGACAATTGTCTTTGCTGCTCGTAGCCGTTCCCCACGATTACGGTATCGCGTTGGTAATGAGGCACAATGGTTGCCTCGCTTGAAAGCAATATTGCCTGATAACTTGTTTCGATTTGGTGCCCGCAAGCGGTTGAACCTGCCATAAATCACAGCTTCTATTTAATACAGCGATAGCTGCGCCACCGCCTGCCGCAGGATACCTGAATGCGAACAGAGCCTCAATTCTAGAGAAGGGCTGTAAGGCTAGGGCAAAGCTTTGCAATACAACCAAAATTTTAATTAGATATCAATATTTATCTGTTCTATCTGTCTGGCAGCTTTATCCCAAAGCTTTGCAGAAGCCTCATCTTTCCAATGATTTCTGAGATTTTCTGCTTTTTTATGACTGATTCGTTCTAACATTTCTAGAACTGCGGCTAATGTTAATTGATCAACAATTGCCTCTAAAGACTCCATATATTCTTTTGTCATAACTCACCTCTTGAAGAACAATAAAAGTTAACTTTTTTCTTGGAGAATCGTAAATGTACAATTTTACTGTTGTGCATAACCTAATTATATGGACACGATTAAATACGTTCTGACTGAAAACCAAATGCCAAAAGCTTGGTACAACATCCAAGCTGACTTGCCCCAAGCCTTACCACCAGTTTTAAATCCTGCTACTGGTAAGCCAATTACACCAGATGATTTATTACCTTTGTTTCCATTGGCACTTATTGAGCAAGCTGACTTTTCCCGTTAAGTCTTGAAAACCTTGTTGGCAAAGGCTTTAAGAAACAGCGCAGCAGATACGGTACAGTAATGAAAATTGGGTGCTAAAGGTGACGAGCAATGCTGGACTGGTGGGAGAAGAATTTTGCAACCATATCTCTAGGCGATC
>NZ_JAVRBN020000078.1:0-18204 GCF_034531305.2 Nostoc sp. ChiQUE02 | reverse complement strand
ACTAATAATTGAAAAGCATATACAGCAAAACTTTCAGGCTATCTTGCCCCTCATGACACGCTCGCTATATCTACCCCTAGCCAACGGTTGAGGAAATAACTGCGGATATCGAGTTTCTAAATCTCTTACTTTCGCAGTTGCTCCCCATTGCTCATAACAGTAGTGAGCCTCTTTCATATAGGTTTGAGCAATCTTTAACCTACCACGCTCTAGATAAAACTTGGCAGCTAACTCATAGGCTAATGCCTCTTCTTGGATAAATTTGTTTTCAGATGCAGCAGCTATGGCTTGTTCATAAAACTCCTCAGCTTCCAGAACTTGCCCCAAGACTTGCGCTTTCTCTGCCTCAACTAACTGAAATTTATGTAGATAATTCATTGGCGCATCATGCGCCCATTTCTGCATCTTCTCTTGATTGATGTTAACGCGATTTAGCCAAACCTCTTTTTCGGAGTTGGAAGTATTAGCCAATACGCTCAAAAGTATCAGGGAGTCATAAAAATGAAATAGAGGTACAGAAATCAACGCTGTGACTTCACCTAAATACTGTTCCGCTAAAATAGCAGTTTGTGCAGCTTGGTGATACTCTCCAAACAGATAACACAAAATAAGTTTATTCAGGTAAAAGTGGTGGATTCCAGTTCCATCCTCGACTGCAATAGCACGCGATAACGCTTGCTCTTCATTGTATATACAACCCATTAAATGACTCGGATTTTCAGACTGACCGAGCAAATTAAGGATTGTCTGCCGCAACATTGCCAGCCAATTAAAGGGATTTTCCCGCCTAATTTGACTGGTAGCCTGACTGTAAATCGCCGTTTTTTGTTCCAGTTCCGTCAGTTCCTGACCAGCAAAATATGAGTAATAACAAAGGTTAAATGCACAATAACCAGCAAATTCAAAGTCTCCAGTTTCTACACCGCTTTGATAACCGTCAACGAGAATGGGTAATGTTTCTCTAAGATGTTCTTTCCAGTGCATGACATGGGAACCCAATACCAAGAATGCCTTAGCATTGCCTTTGTTATCATTTAATCGCTCTACCAAATTTAAAGCTAATTTGCCAAATCTATAACCGAGTTAAGTGTCTTGCACGACACCACACAAAATCATTCCGTAGGCAGCATAACTCAGTGGTGACCAGGTTGCATTACCATTCTTGAGCTTGCCCCACGACAGCGCCTGAGCAGTTGTCCGTTGCCTGAAGTGATTGAGCCAGAGAAAAAGCCCCTGACGGTGCGTCGCACAACTTGGCTAGTGCTGCGCCGACCGGAAAATCGAGATGAGCAAGACGAACAGCTACTGGCTCGACTCATCGCCCAGCATCCTGATTTAGCTCAAGCTATTGAACTGAGCCAGGATTTTGCCCAAATCCTGCGCGAGCGCTCTCCCGAACGACTAGAACCTTGGCTGACACGGGCAGTTCGGAGTCAACTGGGAGCTTTGGTTGGCTTTGCCCTGCGCCTCGGCGAAGACTATGAGGCGGTCAAGGCGGGCGTGACATTAGAGTGGAGTAACGGACAGGTGGAAGGACAGATCAACCGTCTGAAGATGTTGAAACGCCAGATGTATGGTCGTGTCAAGTTTGACCTGTTGAGCCAACGGGTTCTGCTGGCAGTGTAAGAACTCTCCTGAGCAGGTTACTTCTAGAAATTTGCTGAGCTTTTGAAATAGCGATCGCTCTTCTGAGTCGTCTCTATCCACCCCGCATCACCAAAAGCTGACAAGACCCTTAATCCTAGCTGAGAAATGTCTTGATTGCAGGTATGAGCGATTAGCATTGCAGGTCGCTACACGTAGACGCTCTTAGCGGCTTATCGGAGACATCGGCTGATTTTACTCCCTTTACATTTCTTTAAAGACAGCTTCTAAACTCCAATTATAATTGGCAGTTAAGCTCTTAAGAAAGAAGTTGCCATAGAAAGGCAAACTGTTTTGGCGAGGTTGCTACTGCTTCCTTTGGAATTGCCTAAAGGTAACTCAAGATTACTTGCCTTTATCCATGCTTTTACTTTCTTCTAAAGCAACCTATCCTATGTTTGATTTCCTCAATCCTCAAGCGGCTAGCTCAACTCCCAGGCAGATTGCCCGTTCTTTGCGTTGGCTGGGCTGGATTGGCTTCTGGTTGCAAGCCCTGCTTGGGTTCATCCCGATTTTAGTGGTAGTTGTGACTGTTATGTTTAGTCCCGGACGCAAGCACAGTAGCGGACTTTCCGTTGGTTTATGGTTGGCGATCGCCTGTTTGGTGATTCTGATCTTCAGTATTTACTGGTGTTTTCGCTATACACAATTGGCAAACAAATTAGAAATACCAAATTTGCGTCCAGCCAAGTCTCAGGTGAGCCAAAATCTGAAGTTGGGGCTGCTAGCAAACATTGCAATTATGGCAATTGCAGTGCTAATTACCTTGTCGCGAGTGGGTGAATTGACCTTCAAGATGTTGATTATGCCTCAAGGTTCCACCGTGATTATTCCTAATCAAGCTGCAACGATGGTGACTCAGGGAGCAATGATCACCCCATCCAACATGATTGCCATTCAAGCGATGGTCAATGCGATCACAGCCGGATTAATTGGAGCCATTGTGGCATTGCTCTTGCTCTATCAAGTTGGGCAACGTAGCAACCCCCAAGATTGAGCCTGACAAAATTAATTCATTCATTGAGACAGGGAACAGAAAAAATGTGTGTAATTAATTCTGTCTAATATTAATTCTCTAAAATCCAGCAACAGATCCAAACTCAGAAACTCTTGTGATATCCAGCTTTCTTAATTTTGAATCGTTATTATGACACATACAGTAATGGATCGTGTTTGGGAACTTCTAGGTTGGGTCTTTGTACTCAACAGCGAAGCGTTCTGGAGAGTTACGACCTTATCAGGCGGCTTGAAGCTTGCTATTACTGTGGTCTTGTTGGCGAAATTATCATTAGCGATCGCTCAAAGCATCATTTTATTTATTAACCGCGTCAAACCGATTCGCTTCATCTTGAGTTTATTAGTCAACGCGATTTTATCTCTGTTTGAGTTTCTATTCCTGGTGTTTAGCACCTGGCTCATTTGTTTGCTTCCTTGGTCAATCCATATACCGCTTACAACCCTATTAACCGTTCTAGGGCTGGGCTATGCACCACTACTGTTCAGCTTTCTAGGAGCATTGCCTTATCTGGGCTTGCCGCTTTTAAAAATCCTATCAATCTGGAACTTGTTAGCAATGGTAGTGGGCTTTAGTACTGTTGCTAACATCGGTGTAGGGTTTGCCTTTGGCTATGTGGCGTTTGGCTGGTTTATCAAAGAACTGCTGGCAAATACTATCGGTCAGCCGATCGCCCATTTAGGTAAAACCATTGCAGATCAAGTTGCTGGTGTAAACCTGGTTGAAAATCGAGTGTGGTCTCGCTTTGCAACAGTCCCATCACCACTAGTAGCTGCTTCCCAGATGACTCTACCTGCGGTACACCAGTTCATTCAAGCAAGCAATCGCTCTCATCCTCAAGCTGCTCACGCGGTTACTGCTCAACCCCCACCTGCTGCAACAATCACTGTTAACCAAGGTACTCATGCAAGCGTAGACGCTTTGCGGCTTGTCGCCAGACATCACCTCGTTCATCTGACTCACCAAGCTCACAGCATTCCCCCACCCATCAAACTGCTGTTGAGTTTGTTGGGCTTAACTGTGTTGTTTGTAGTAGTTGGCATTCTGCTACGACCTATTCGCAGTGGGGTATTAAGTTGGTATCAAACGCTACCTATAGTCTCCAGATTAATATTTGAACTGGGGTGGATTGGCGTGGTTGCCTTGGTTTTTTCTGGATTATTGGCTCCCTTTGAAACCTTGGGATGGTGGGCAGGATGGTTCGGTGATCAAGTAAACACGATCCAGACAACTTCTACCCTTTCTAACCCTGGTCAGTCTCCAGGCAACGGCAGAACATTTTCTCGATATATCATCTATCTGGATGGCGTTGGTCAGTCAGGTGAGGAATACACCCCCGATGTCGAAGATTTTTTAACGGTGCTAGAACCTTCGCTACCCCAGGATATAAAGCTGGTGAGAGGATTGATGATGTATTCCGTACTCAATAAGCCCTTGTATGAAGACCGTCCATTGGCGTTTATATGGAAATTAGCAGACAAGTTGCGTTGGCAGAATCCTAAGGCACTGCTGGGCATTTTAGTGAACCTGCGGAATGTTTTAATTGTGGCGGTGTCTGCCGATCAGCGTTACGGCCCCATCTACAACCGGGGCATTGCTCAGGTACTCTACAACGGCTTAATTGCACAAAATTATCAACCAGGGAGCGCTACACCAATTACACTGATTGGCTACAGTGGCGGTGGGCAAATGGCTGTTGCCTCTGCACCTTACTTAAGACAGGCACTAGAAGCACCTATTGATGTAGTCTCTTTAGGTGGTGTGATGAGTGCTAACAATAATTTCCTCAAGCTAGAGCATCTCTATCATTTGATTGGCGAGAAGGATTCAGTGCAACGACTAGGCCCGATCATGTTTCCCGGACGTTGGCAAATCCTGCTCTTGTCTTATTGGAACCGGGCACGACGCAAGGGCAAAATCTCGATTCTGTCAGTGGGAGATGTAGGGCATCAGGTTCCAGGAGGCTATATGGATGCGGAAGCATTTCTGCCAGATGGACGCAGTAACCTCCAACAAACCATTGAAATCATCCTGCAAATTTTGACAGGAAACCTGCTGGGAACTGGACAGAGCTTTCCTGTCAAGCTCAGTAATTACGCGCTCTATAAACAGGCTGCTTTTAATAATCCAGCTTATTATCCCCTGAATCAAACGGTTGATTTGAACTGGTATCGGGCGATCGCGCCTTGGATGGGCCGTTTGATTTTACCGCACCGGGACGCTCGACAAACCATTGGAGGTGTTTTGTTTGAAGTGCATCATACTGCTGCGGGCTACGAGCATTTGGTCGGACAAATTGTCAAACTGCGTTGGGTCGATACTCCATTTGTGAAAAATTTAGTGCAAGCCGCAACTCATGATATTCACTTTAGTGCTGATGCCGAGTACTCCAGTAAATACGGCGGTCTCATCCATCCGGAACGTCTCAACCATTGGCGACATGTTGATCCCCTAGAATCGCTTGCAGGTTCTCATCCGACAGATGACATGCTTGTGCTGCTAAATGAATCGGTACAAGTGGAGGAAACCCCCTCATCTCATCCGTCCATCTCCTTTCGCATCTGTAGTCAGCCCGTACAAATTACTGGGCGCTTCTGTGCGTTGGTGAAGTTTGTCCAGCCCATCGCTAAAACCGACCAGTTCCGCATAGTTCACTTTAACCGTGCGACTCGTGAGTTTGATGGGGCAGAGGAGGTCGTGCGGTTGCCACAAGTAGTACTTGCCCCAACTCAAGGCAGTTCTCCATCAACTAGCCGTGATCTGGAAAAGTCTCCCTTTAACGAGACGGGCTGGTATATCTATGGTGCAAAAGATGCTCAGGGTCTATTCGTGGTACAGTCTTTGGGGCCACGTGCCTTATTTCGTCTGCAACCCAGTAAGGTTGTGTTCGGCAGCAAAGCATCTTACCGCTACATCCGCAAACGCTCTTGGGCAGACATTAGAGCGCAGAAAGGGCGAATCTCATCTGTGTTGTGTGCAAGTAAGAACAACCTTTCGCCTTCAGCAATCCAGAATGTCATTAATAATTGGCAAGAAGGCGATTGCGCCCTGTTGATCCACGTTTATGGTGGCATTGGCGGCAAAAAAGCAGAACCTGCTGCTGCCGCACCCATTTTCTTTGGACACTTTGCCTTTGGCGTAGCCCATGTGATTCGTGACCCGCACAGTGATGAACTATACTTCGATCTGCGCTATCATCAGGTCTACACTCACAATACTGATGGACTAATTGCTGGAACGTTCCACTGGTCTCGTTACATGGGCGATCGCCAATTTGGTTGGGTCGGCACTCGCCCAGTCTGTGACATTCTGATTAAACACGATGCCTTCACTGGCTATTATGACTTTGCTACTGGAGAGCGATCGCCACTAGATTTGATGATGTTGCAATTAGAGGTGATGACGGCTCGTTACCGTATTGGAGACGGCACAGGAGGCACTTACGTTGGAATTGCCAATAACTGCGCTCAAGATTCTAATCAAGCTTTGTTCGCTAGTCTGCGTCAGATAGAACAACAGTTTCGCGCTAATCATGTCAGTTCTCTGCATCGGAGTGAATACAATCTTGAACAGACACAACGATTTGGAGAACTCCTGAAGCTTGGACAAGAACTCAAACTGAAACTGCAACCTTTGGGCGGTTCTAAATCAAGCTGGGAACGAAACGAGTATAACTTGGGCAGTACTCTAGAAGATGAGCCGATTCGCAACTTGATTATGGGTTTGAGTAGTTGGCGCACAATGTTACCTCGTCATGCTAGCGATACCGTAGTTAAAATCTTTTTGGATCACGACGCAACCGCTTGGGTGTTGCGAACTAATCAAATTGGCGGATATGACCCCGATATTGAACCGATCGCTCCCATAACGCTGTAAGTAAGGGTACTGGGTACTAAGTATAACGATTTCAGTAGTATTGAAAAATGGATAAATATTTGTGCAATGCATCCATCAGCATTAGAAAACATTATTTTTCGTCTTGATTACCCAACCCCCAACCCTCAATCCCTAATCCCTAACCCCAGTCCCTTATGATTCGATATATTCGAGCTACTATCCTACCCTCAAGACTGCCTCAACTCTTCATCCAGACGGGGCACAAGTGGAGCCAAGACAATTGCTCCGGTATGGC
Source organism: Nostoc sp. ChiQUE02 (assembly GCF_034531305.2). Taxonomy (NCBI): domain Bacteria; kingdom Bacillati; phylum Cyanobacteriota; class Cyanophyceae; order Nostocales; family Nostocaceae; genus Nostoc; species Nostoc sp. ChiQUE02. The sequence goes on along the minus strand of NZ_JAVRBN020000078.1, from coordinate 11,413 downwards.
AGCCGCCCTATCCTACCATGCTCTTTTCTCATTGTTTCCGCTCATATTAGTCATTTTGAGCATTATTGGTTTGCTGATTGAACCTCATACTGAAGCGTTCCAATCCATTAAAGGAGTAGTAGAGCGTTATCTACCTCCAGAAGTTCACGATTTAGTGAAAGGAACCGTCATTGCCCTCAACCAAAGTAGTACCGGAGCCGGAATCATTGGATTTGGCTTGCTCTTATTTTCAGCTAGTACGGTTTTTTCTGTTTTGAGTGGTTCGGTCAATAGAATTTGGCGATCGGATACTACAGCTTCTAAATCAATTCGGAGGACGGTGCTTTCCTTTGTTCTTAACCAATTTTTGGCTTTTTTGTTGGTAATTGGGACAGGCTTATTGCTGCTGACTTCATTAATCGCAAATATTGCCATCAGGACTATCCTTGATCTAGTTGCAAACTTTCGCTCTGCCTTCTCCTTCATACAGGTTGACGAACTACAATTAGCCAAAGGACTTCAAGTAGGCTCATCTTTTTTGATTCTGGCTATAACTGCTTGCGTTTTGTTCAAGATTTTGCCGTCCGTTTATGTCGGTTGGCGTGATGTCTGGTTAAGCGCTCTACTCACGGCCTTGTTGCTAGTGGGATTACAACAATTAATTAGCAACAGTGTCATTACGCTCGGCAGCCATTTCCTCTCGTATGGCGTAATTGGAAGCGTCATGATTCTGTTGACCTGGATTTATCTTACATGCGAAATCTTCCTCATTGGCTGCGAGTTTTCCTACGTTTATACTCATCTTTTTGGTAGTCGTAGAACTCTGAACCACTCATTGCAATAGAATTGTCAGTATTGACACTAGTAAACTCAGCGAGTTCCTCACGAAACTTGCTGGTCTTCAAAACCGTGCTTAATACAATACCGTTGCGGGTTAAGTGTGTAACTTTGGCTTGGCATACCCTCAAAGCAGCGCTGAGTGCAGGGTGTTAATGCATCGACCAGCAATGCTACTGCGATCGCCAAAGTTAATGCATTCTGCTATTTGCTTCTCACTTATAATCAAAACAACTTGCCTTCAGGAGATTGACTTTATGACATATATCTCCCCAAAAACCTTCACATTTGAAGATTTTCTCTCGCAATACCGAGACAATCCCCGCTATGAACTGGCAGATGGAGAACTAATTGACATGGAACCCACTGGCCCGCATGAAACGGTGGGTGGCAAACTTGCAACCCAAATTGGGATCTACCTTGTTGCAGAACAACTTCCCTGGTTTATTCCTCGCACTTGTTTAATTTACCCTTTTGCAGATACAGCTACAGTTCGTCGTCCTGATGTCGTGGTTCTCGATGAAACCGTTCTCGACCGTGAACCCCTTTGGCAGCGAGAACCCGTAATTACTCTTGGACGCTCAATTAAACTGGTGGTGGAAGTCGTTAGCACCAACTGGGAAACTGATTATGCGCGGAAAGTTGAAGAATATGCACTTTTAGGCATTCCTGAATATTGGATTGTGGATTATCGAGGATTGGGCGGTGTAGCATTTATTGGTAAACCCAAACAACCTACCTTCACTGTTTGCCAACTAGTTGAAGACACTTATACTCAACAACAATACCGACTAAACCAATCAATTAATTCGCCGCTTTTGCCCAATCTTCAACTTCGCTTAGATGATATTCTGCCTCGTTAAATGTAGAAGAAAATTGAGATGCGTCACAGAACAGCCTGTGGCAGACATCGCCTGTTTTAAAGCTATCTGAAGGAATGCGATCGCCTTGACGAGAGTATGAATATCAAGGTGCGATCGCCTGTTTTTACACTATCACCAGAAGTGCGATCAATTGAAGCAAGAGACCGCTTTTGCTACGTCTTCAACTTTGCCTCGATAACATCCTCCCTCGTTAAGTGTTGCAGGATTGTAGCAATGAGATGATAACCAAGACAAAATGATATGGCTTATCTGAACCCTATTAATTCTTACTGTTTCTCTTTTTCTTCTTCAACAAATTTAAGTACAATCTGTTGTTGAGTTTTAAGTGTTTCTTGAATATCATCAGGTAGATTTTTAGATTTTTCAAATGTACCAGATATTGTACTCTTGAAAACTTCCTGACCTTTTCTTGTGTAGATTTCAAATACGACTTCTTTTTTTTCAAAATCTAAAACAACCTTCACTACACAAGCTTCAGCGTCATCTTCTTGATACTGTTCGTAAATTCCTTCTACGTCATCTCCAATAAGTTGAAAATCTAGAGTTTTATCTTGTATGCAATTTAACTGTTCAGGCAAGATTATATCCTGAGTTAATGCATCAAGTATTTTAATAACTCCTGATTTTAAACTATCAACTATAGGAATGGTGTCATTGCTTATATTGGCTTTTCTGGTCTTTTTAGGCATCACAAAATTCCTTTTTTTGAAATTCTAGTCATAGAAAATTAAAGATTATTATCTGGCTACACGCAATACCTGTACTTTTTTGTTTTGAGCATAATCATTAAAACCTAATTCTTCTTTAATGTCTTCTGGAATCTCATTCGGATGTACCTTAACCTTTTGTGTATAAGCATATGCTTCACCACTCAGGCGATTTCTGGTGTATACCACTACTTCTTTAAAATAAGTTCTTCCCTCTTTTATGAGATTAGTCAAAGCATCTGCGGCAGTTTCAATGGCTTGGTCTATTCCATTTAATATCTGTAATGCTGTACGTCCAGCCCAAGCTTTAATTTCATCCCAAAATACTAATATCCCGGCTCCTGCTGCTCCACTTGCCAAACTCACAGCAATTATTATAATCCAGCTGAATGGATCAATAGCCATAATCTAATTCTCCAATTGTGATGAATTTGATACAGAATTTGATTCAAGAACATATTTTTGCATAAATTCTGTTTTTTTATGAATTTCTTTAATATCTTTGTATTTTTGTATTGTTTCCAACATCAAATTCTCATCGATTAAACTTACTTGATTAGCTAACAATTTTAAACCTAGTTTAATAGCAATATTTCTAATATCACCACCACATAAACTATCACTTATCTCTGCTGCTTTCTCATAGCTTATTGTTTTTGGAACCGTCTCTGAAAGGTGAAATCGCCATAATTGTATTCTTGTTAAAAAATTAGGTGGATCAAATTCTATATTAAAAATGATTCTTCTTAAAAAAGCACCGTCATAGTTTTCAAAAAGGTTAGTTGTAAAAATTATTACACCATTAAACTTGTCTAATAGTGTTAATAATGTTCCTTTGGCTGAATTAATTCCATAATCAGCCGCTTGTGACAAATTAGAAATTCTTTTACTTAATACAGTGTCAGCTTCATCAAACAATAATAAGCTTCCACTTTTTTCTGCTACTTGAAATATATTTGATAAATTCTTTGATGTACCTCCAACTAATTCCGATTCTAATTCTCCATAATTCACTTTAATGATATTCATGCCAAGCTTTTGAGCTATAGCTTCCGCCGTAATACTTTTTCCAGTGCCAGGTAAGCCAAAAAAATTAATAGTTAAACCCTTGCCTGTTTTTAGAAATCGGCAATATTGCCATTTATTTAATAAAATTTCTCTATATTTGATATAAGCAACAATTTGCTCTATTTGCTCTAATATTTCTGACGATAAAGCTATTTCATCTAAACTCCATTTTGGCTTAATTACTAATGAATCTAAATCATATTTTGGATCTTTTTGATCTCTTAATATTTCATATTTCATAATTTATATGCTTTCTTACAGATGTACAAAGCAAAACTAAGTGAATATCCTGAGCATAGAAAATAAGCCCAACATTGTCACTAGCTAAATGTTCGGTTTTAAACCTATCAAAATGTGAGGTCAAGAAGCTGTAAATTACAGCCTGACAATCCCCCGATTCAGCGCGGTGACTAGGGCTTGAGTCCGATCGCTCACATTTAACTTCCCGAAAATATTATTAGCATGGAACCTGACGGTACTCTCAGCAATATTGAGGACATTGCTAATCTGCTGGTTATTCTTGCCCTTGGCAATGAGGCGCAGCACTTCCAACTCACGATCGCTCAATTCCTCACTACCCATCCGCTCGGCTAGCTTGGCTGCTATAGTGGGCGGAATATACCTTTGACCTTTATGAACAGTGCGAATTGCATCCAAAAGTTCATTCGGTTCAGCGCCCTTGAGGAGATAGCCTTTTGCACCAGCCCGCAATCCCCGATAGATATCTTCATCGCCATCAAAGGTGGTTAACACAACGATTCGAGCGTGTTTAAACTTAGCACAGATAGCTGCGATCGCATCAGCACCTTCCATCTTCGGCATTCGCAAATCCATCAGCGCCACGTCGGGCTGATGTTGGCGGAAAAGTTCTAACGCTTCTCGCCCGTCACCAGCATGGCCGATTACAGTCATATCTGGCTCACATTCAAGAAACATTGTTAAAGCTTGTCCCAAGATGGGATGATCGTCAGCAATCAGGATGCGAATAACATTGGATTGGCTCATGATCGTTTACTCTCGGTGTTGTGAGGCAGCATTTGTAGCTAAGTTAAATGATTGCGTTCGCGGAGCGTGTCCTAGACAAGCCGAAGCATCTAAAACTCAGACTTGGATTGAATTTGCTGTCAAATGCAACTAAATAGGGCATTGCTAATTAGTGAGATGAATTTTGTTTAGTCCATTCGCCGTCAGGCGTTCCCGCAGGGTAGGCGAAAAGCTCAAAGAATCTAGGTTTACCCTTGGCTGAAAATCTTAATTCATTAGGAATTTATGCAACGCCCTAAATAGATATCCACAAAAAACGATAATTTTACGCAAATTAGACTAATTTTTATCCGGTTTAGCAAATAAATCCATTAGCTGGGCTATAAATCATTAATCTCCCCCTACTTGCGTGCTATTTCTTCATCTTTCCTCCCGTTGACCAATACAATAACTTCTGTTCCCTGTCCTAGCGAACTCTGAATTGTTAGTTTTGCCCCGATGCGTTCAGCCCGTTCGCTCATCACTAAAAGCCCAAAGCTGTTGATAATAAATACACTGCCCATGTCAAACCCTTGTCCATCATCTTTGATTCGCAAGCTGCACTGGCTTTCTTGATAGGCCAGTTCTATTTGGATTTCTCTAGCTTTGGCGTACTTGAAGGCATTGGTTAATGCCTCTTGCCCAATGCGGAGTAAGTTATTTTCAACATCTGGAGGTAGGGGGTATATCTCGCCTATTACTTGGCAAACAATATGTGTATTGGTAGGGGAAAACATCTGTGTGGCAAAGCGATTGAGAGCATTAAAAATGTCGCCGTCCTCCAATAATTGCGTAGACGCAAAGCGGCTTGTCGGCAGACATCGCAGTGCTTTGATCGAACGGCGTGCTTCAGTCAGCCCAGAGTGAGCCAAGTCGCGCCCTGCTTTAATTAATACCTGTGCCACTTCTATATCTGTCGTCAGTTTTCGTGAGGCAGTATCTAAGTGGACAATGACAACGGCGAAGGATTGCGCTAAAGTATCGTGAATTTCCTGTGCCAAGCGGTTACGTTCTGCTAATACGGTTGCTTCTTCAGCCTGCTTGCGACTAGTGATATCCTGTATTGCAGCCATCCTGATGGTACGCCCACGATATGACATGACTCTGGCTCTGATCTCTGCGGGAAAAGTGGTTCCATCCTTGCAAAGACAAACAGTTTCATAAATTCCCTCATCTCCTGAGCGAATCTTCTGCATAACCTGTTCCTGGTATCCAGGAGCAGTAAAATCCATGACACGCATACCAATCAACTCAGAAAGTTCATAACCAAACATCTCAGCGCAGGTTTGGTTAGTGTCTAAAAGTATGCCTTGTTCGGTAATGGCGATCGCTTCAAATGTTGCCTCTGCCAATAGCCGAAATCGCGTCTCGCTTTCTAGAAGTGCTACCTCTGTCTGCTTGCGTTCGGCAATTTCCCGTTCTAGTTCCAGGGTACGTTCGGCAACTTGCTGCTCTAAAATCGAATTATAATCAGTTAGAATCTTCTCTGCTTTTTTGCGTTCGGTAATATCAATACAAACGGTGAGCGCATATATTACTTTCCCCGATTCATCAAAAATTGGGGTGCTTAAAACTTCTACAGGGATAGTTTTATTTGGGTGGCGAAACTCTACATCATCAACATGGACAGTTTCCCCAGCTAAAGAATACACAATTGGCAGTTCATCAGTAGGGTATAAATTATCAGTTCCAGCCAAATAAACTTGATAATATTCTGTTATTTCTTCTTGTTTGATAGATGGTAATAAATCTACGCTGACTAACTTTTGTGAAGCTTTATTAGTGTAGTAGAGTTGCCCACTAATATCATCTATGGAAACACTCACAGGTATAGCATCGAGAAATTGCTTCAAGCGAGTTTCACTCTGCAACAAAGTTTTGTTTAAATCCTGCATTTGGGAAAATGTTGCTTGGAGTTGATCTGCCATACTATTAAATGACTTAGCTAATTCTCCCAACTCATCGGAACGCTTTATTTCTATTCTCTTTTCCCATTCACCCTTAGCAAGTGCGATCGCAGATTCTTTTAAAGCAAAAACTGGTTGGATTATCCACCGTAAAATTAGAATACCGACAGCTACAGCCACTATCAAAGCAACAATACATAGCACAATAGTGGTGCGGGTGTTAACATTAATTTTCTCCATGAAGTCATCTTCTGGGACTACTACTACAATCAACCAGTCAAGTCCCCGATTTTCTTTGAAAGGTAAAACTTGGATAAACTGCCGCTTACCATGTATTCTAAAATCTAATTTTTGCTCGCTTTGAATCGAGTCAAAATTACCAAATTTTGTTTCTAAATATTTAACTGTGGCTTGCGTCATCACGTCAGTACTATCTTCAGCTAATAGCCGCATTACTTTATTTTCTGGTAGTGCTACTGCTGATTTCGCGAACCGAAATGGCTTTTCCTTAGTTGAAGTTGCCACTAACATTCCCGAACGCTCAATAATAAAACTTTGCCCCGTTTTACCAATTTTTAAGCGTTCCAAAAAAGTCCCAATTTGTAAAAGATTTAAATTTGAGAGTAATACCCCTGTCAATTTGCCTTTTTTGTTATAAACAGGCTGGCTAGCAGCAAGATATAAAGTAGAACCAGTAATATGAGGATAAATCTCGCTCCAGCTTTGTTTACCCGTATCTACAGGTTTTTGATACCAAGAGCGCTTTTGAGGATTGTAGTTTTTCCCCCTGTCGATTATATTGATGCGATCGCCTTGACTGTTAGTAGTATAGGTACGCAATTCATAGCCAGTAGATTTGCCAGATACTCTGATTGTCAGTGAGTCATCAGGGGGAAATCTTTCTGCTGAAAATAACTCTCTGTTAGGATTAGCATACCCAATTAAGTTTACACCCTTGAATATTTGCAGTTGCTCAAAGAAGTAACGTTCTAAAATTGCAGAATTTTGTACATTTAATCCACCAATCCTAATAGCTATTTCATTAGTTTGATTAATTTTGTGAAGAGGATCAAGGTAACTTTGTAGGTTCTGTTCAACACGTCGGTTAATTTCAGTCTGGAGTTGTGCTGCGACATCATTGACTGCTTTTTGTCCATTTCTAAATGAGAGATAACCCGTTAAACTCACCGCAGCGATAATTTGCAAAATAAAGGGAACGATAATAACCGTTCGTGTGGAAATTTTAGTAAAAATACCAGGAAATTGTTTAAGTGATAAATGTTTATTAAACAATAAGTTATTCATTTTTGATATTAAGAATATAAAACTATTTTCTTAATAAAACAACTTGTATTTATTCGTTGCAAATATACAATTTATACATTAAAAATAGATTAATTGAGGTTTGTATTCTTAGTTTTATTAACAATATTTTGCTAATAAAATGTATTTGCTTTCAGATCAACATAGAGTCAAAAATTTTCTTTGGATAACAGATATTGAAAGTCATCAATTAATAAATATCATTTTTGCATAACTAGTTCTAAAAAATGTTTCTCTTTTGAGAAACATCAAAAAAATACCTCTTTAGACAGATGTTGTTTTTCTTATTTATTTAACCAAAAATTATATAACTACAAGAAAATAAATACAATTTCCGCAAAAAACCTCTATATTGAGCAGCTTAAGTAGAGTGCCTTAGGCTGACGATAAGCTGCTACACTGCGAGTTCTACTTTGCAGTACCCGTCTACACATGGCTCTTATAAGGTACGTTGCACCTTTGCGAGAATGCATCCTACTGACTTGAAAGTGCTGTTGGCGGTAACGGGGCGTTTAGCCCGTACTGAGTAAAAATACTAATACCCAGTCTCCAGTCTCTAGTTCTTTTTTATGCATGATGGTGCAACTTGTTTCATTAGGACTGCCTCCAGTATCTCCTCAGATTTTCCTTAGATTTGCCAACTAGCATTAGATCAGATTAGTTAATTTGTTCAAGTTCGGCAAACAATGTCTATGTTATGGAACTGGGAATGATTGGACTGGGGCGGATGGGAGCTAACATGGCACGCCGTTTAACGCAGGCTGGACATACCGTTGTCGGTTATACTCGTCAGGCAGACAAAGCAGAAGCACTAGTTAAGGAAGGAGCGATCGCTCGTGGGGTAACATCATTCGTCGATCTAGTCGATGTACTCCTCAAAGACCCAAAGTTAAGCAACTTTGAGGGACGCGTATCCGACTCTGGAGAAGGTCGATGGACACTGATTGCAGCTATTGAAGAAGCAGTTCCTGTTCCCGTCCTCAGTTCAGCCCTCCAAGCACGATTTAGCTCTCGCGGTCAAGCAGACTTTGCCGATAAGCTCCTCTCTGCGCTGCGCTATGAGTTTGGTGGACATCTAGAACAATAAGGCAAAAGGGACTTGCTGCGTTCAGTGAGCTTAATTCACGACAAGCGGGGATTTTGGGAGAACAAGCTCACAAAGATGCAATGGGCTACGCCCCAACCTAGGCGATCGCAAATCAGCAAAGACTCCTTTCAGAACAAGATCCTCAAGATTCAGAAATACCAGTTTCCACCTAGCAGTCTGCCAAAAAAAGTTGAAAGTCAAACGTTAAGTGTGAGTTCATAAAGCACGGAAAAGTCAAATCATGACTACACAGAACATAACAACTTTGTCATCATCTCCAGCCCAGACCGAATTAAAAACCCCAGGTTATCAAGGCTGTCAATCAAGGAGTCTGCACGACTTGGAAATACCCGAAGTGGATTTGTTTACTCCACTAATAATTCGAGATATCACCTTGCCAAGTCGCGTGGCGATGTCACCAATGTGTCAATACTCAGCAGAGAATGGATTTGCTAACGATTGGCACTTCGTCCACTTAGGGAGTCGGGCTGTGGGAGGAACTGGTCTGATTATGGTTGAAGCGACAGCCGTAACACCCCAAGGACGGATTACACCTGGCGACCTTGGGCTTTGGGACGATAAGCAAATCGAGTCACTAACTCGCATTGTGCGCTTCCTTCGCCAACAGGGATCTGTTACAGGGATTCAATTAGCCCATGCTGGAAGGAAAGCAAGTTGCAATGTTCCTTGGTTGGGTGGTACGCCACTGACACCCGAACAAGGAGGTTGGCAGCCTGTCGCACCTAGCCCAATTCCTTTTCAAGAGAACTCTCCTGTACCAATACCCCTCGATGAGCGTGGTATTCAAGAAGTTATCTTTGCGTTCGTTGCAGCAGCGCAGCGTGCCCTGCAAGCAGGTTTTCAAATGATTGAAATCCACGCAGCACATGGATACTTATTGCATTCTTTTCTTTCACCACTCAGTAATCGCCGAACAGATATTTACGGCGGTTCGTTGGAGAACCGAATGCGTTTATTACTGGAGGTAGTAAGGCGAGTACGAGATGTTTTGCCCAACGGGATGCCGCTTTTTGTGCGCCTCTCGGCTACCGACTGGGTAGAGGGAGGTTGGGATCTCCAGCAATCAATTATATTGTCCCGTGAACTAAAGACTCTGGGCGTTGATTTGATCGATGTTTCCACAGGAGGTTTAGTACCTCATGCCAGAATTCCAGTGGAGAAAGGCTATCAAGTACCTTTTGCTGCCAAAATCCGAGAAGAGGCTGGGATCATGACAGGAGCTGTGGGGCTGATAAATGAAGCTGAGTATGCCGACCAAATAATTACTCGTGGGTGTGCAGATTTGGTTCTCATCGGTCGAGAATTACTCCGCGATCCATACTGGTCGATTTATGCCCGTTGTAGCTTGGATGAAGAACCTAATTGGCCTGTGCCTTACGGTTATGCAGTTAAACGACAGAGAAGGTAAAAAATTTGGCGTTGCAGAACAGTGGGATAAGCTAGGGAAGATAGGGGGAGCGTTTAGTTACTAAATCATCCTGCAAATATGCAACGCCAAAAATTCAAAATTCAAAAATAAATCAATTTGATGGCTTTTGAAGGCGAAATAGATCGAGTCAATCTATTGTCAATTACCTTACTTATCCCATTTTTATCTTCCTGACTCATCCTGATTTCTACTTTATCCTCTGCCTAAAGTGACAAAACAGGGCTAACCTCACCACCCCAGTTGCTCAATAATCTGCTCGCCAAGCTGCAAGACATTGAACGGCTTCAGGATCACTCCAGCAAAGTCAGAGGAGTCAAATTCCAGCAAATCGGATGACAGGTCTGTAGCGGTAAATAAGATAACCGGAATCGACTCCGTAGTCGGATTAGTTTTCAAGGATTGCAGCATAGTCAGTCCATCTTCACCATACAGGTTCAGATCGAGCAAAATCACGTCGGGTTGATGCATTTTTGCCTGTATCAGTCCTGCCTGTACAGACTCAGCAGTGAGGATTTTCCAGCTTTTAAGGTGTTCTAGCGTGAGCTTGACAATGCTGCATAGGTCGGGTTCGTCGTCAATCACCAAGATGCATCGATTTGTATAAGAGGACATAATACCAATTCGTAATTCGTAATGAATGGGCATCAGATTTAATCTTGTTTTATGCAATCCAAGTTCATTGATTTATGGAAAATAACAGAGTACGTTCACATAGCCTTGAGTAGGCACTAGCATCATTATTTGAATCAATCCCTTGAGGGATGAGGTATCATTTTGCATAAATGCTTGTCAGGTATATTACGATAGTCAATCTTATCACCGTATTTACGGCGAGAGCGTTTATTGGAGTCAGGATGTTGATAGGGTATGTACAATGCGGAATCATGGCGCAACTTAGAAATTATGTGCAAGTTAACAAGACGTGCCATCTGCAAAGCATTATTGTTACCAAAATGCCCATCTAGCACTAAGTAAGTAAGTGGTACAAATCCAGCTAATAACTTGAACAGCGAATTAATCATCTTTTGAATTCGCACTAATTCAGATGTTAAAATCACGTCTGCTTTATTCTGTTTCAATCGGATCGGAATTTAGCCCAGCCATCTGGAGTTTGCGCCGCAACCCGCGAATTTGAGTTGTTACAGCTT
>NZ_JAVRBN020000077.1:0-18638 GCF_034531305.2 Nostoc sp. ChiQUE02 | reverse complement strand
AAAACTTTTTGGGCAAACGTACATCATCTTCTTATCTGCGGTAAGCGTTAGCCATGCCGTCAGGCTTATCGCCTGACTCATGCCATTAATGCTCAATTGGCATTAAAAGCTATAACCCTTATTTCACATAGCTTAGAGCTTTTCTTAGTGCCATTCGTGCCATTCGGCCATTGGCGAAAGATACAATCGCCGGAATTATCGAACGAGCTGGGGAATTAGCTTTGTTGCCTTTCGATTAGCATCAGTTGCATCTAAGCGATCGCTTGCGGCTTTGCCTTCAAACTCATGCCCTGCGGGGTCGAGTCCTACTATTTGAGCAAGAGAACGCCCTGTAGATTCACGGTAGGTTGAACCAGTCAATCCAGCAATGTGCGCTCCCAGACTATGCCCGATCAGGTTGGTGTAAGTCGGATCTACACCATTATTTATTAAGTAGGTAGCCAGCTGATTACCAACATCGCGTGTTCGGGTGGCGGAAGTGGGATACCACAACGAACTAGCTCCTCCCTCCCAATCTAGGAGAATGATATTAGCATTAGACTCACGCTCTCGGATGGTTTGGGCTATGTTTTCCATGCAATCAGCAGCTTTGTAGTTATTACCTGCATTGCCACCAGTGCTTTGATAACCATGAATAACCATATAAGTCGGTGCATCAGAAGTAATATGCCCAGAACGGTTGATAGAACAGTTCCCCCAAACATTAAAGTTGACTTCAACCATCTGAAAAATTCGGTAGTGGAAAGTTTCTATTTCTTGAGGCGAAAATTATGTCTTACCCTGGCAGATTTCTAGGTGGGATTTCCCCTCCTTGATAAAACTGTTGCTCTAACTTGCCCAAACCAAGCCAGATCAAAAGGCCAATTATCATAACTAGGCTTGAAACAACAATAGTGATAATAGAAATCTGATTCGGAATCAACATCAATAAGGGAAGCAACCCCCAAATTAAAGCTACCAACACCGCTACTCCTACTCTCAAGCGCTGCACCTGAGCTAAAGCAGTTCTACAACTGGCGCATTTTTTTGTGTGGGAATGATATCTATCGAGTAATACTTCTTTTGATAGCGGTGGTGGTAGACACTCTACTTCTTTAAATGGTTCAGCCTTGTATTGGTTTACCCAAGAACGTAACCCAGATACGAAAAGGTCTGCCTTGGTTGGTAAATAAAAGGCTTTAGTAAAGTTGGCGCTACCACCAAGTTTTTCGAGGTAGCGTTCTTGATAATGTAAAAAAATCTGATCGTCTTCAAGGACACGATTTTGACCAATATGAGCATACCAGCGCGGAGTCAGTTTCAGAAATAGTCCTGGTAAAATAGAAGAAAACTTGAAGGGAAAGCGGGCAAATAAGCGGCATTCTCCCTTGCGAATCGGAGTTGCGTAGACCACTGTTAGTGTCCTGCCATACTGCTTGGAGGTAAGGTCGTGCCACATCAATCCCGGAGCAATAAACGTAGTATCCTGTCGCCCTAAAGTTCCTTTGCGCGGTCCTTCTGCCCAAGTCCCTTTAAAGCCCCACTTCCCCGATTCTATAATCTCTAAATCTATTGGAGACACGTTAGCCCGATTCCCGACGGTACGGTGATGAGTGTAAGGAATATGGCTAGTGTCAAGAACATTTTCCATTAATGTCAGGGCATCGTAGGGTACATCTCTAAAGGTGTTGAGGCAAATCCAACCATCTGGGTCAAGTTCTAGTGGTTCAACAATAGGAACTTTAGTTTTAGCTGCATTCTCTGCTCGACCAGGATAAACGAACAACATTCCTTGACGAACTGCGGTGGCTAGTGTTGCCACACAAGCCCTTTGAGAAACTTCTGCTTTTGTTTGTTGTGTTTGCTGTGGTATAAGCTCACACTTTCCTGTTCCAGAAAAAGCCCAACCATGATAAGGGCATTCTAGCCATCCCTGATGATTAATTCTGCCTTCGGAAAGCGGCGCTAAACGGTGTGGGCATTGATCTATAAATGCTCGCCATGTCTGTTCATTTTTATCCCACCACAGAACAATATCCTGCTCTAACAAGGTGAAGCGAGTTGGCTGAGATTTGTTTAAGTCTTCAATGTAACAAACAGGATACCAAACTTCTTGCCAATCGAATCTATCTGGATCTAGTCCACCAGCAGAGTCCTTTTGTACTACTTTAGTTTGGGATGCTAGTTGTTGTTGAGAACCCTCTTGAGGTAAAACACTATTGGACATGGTAACAATTGAAAAATATGTGATTTTCTATCCAGAAAAAATGTAGGTATCTTCTAATCTTATTGGTGGAAATCAATTGAGAAATCAGTCTTTAGTATCAAGTGGTCTCAGCTGGAGCATATAATTTTTGACATTAAAAACTTTGGGTATGCCAGAATTAAATGTAACCCTCGAAGAGGGTAGATTCCCTCAAAACAAAAAAACTTTTCGCCTTGGGGACAACTATTCAGCTATTTCTGCAAATATTTGCATTAGTTTATCAGCTAAGATTCAAGCGTTTGCCCTCTCATTGAAGAATCACCTCATCCAGCCACAAGGACAGCCCCAATGCATCTGTGCTGTCTAATCCTAGTCAAATTCAGCACTAACCCTAGACATCTGTTAGTAAACATGGGATGTCAGTCAAGTAATTTTTTTTGCTGCTGTGGTCGCAATATCTTTAAAAAATGAAATGGTTAATGATATTGTAGTACAAAAGAACTATCAAAAGCTTTGTGGTTATTTGGGGCAGTAATATTTATTAACAATGCCCATCTTCGGGGTATATGTACTTTAGGTCTGGTGAGAATGAACTACTCAGGTGTAATGAACGAATTAGCCGATCTGCTGGCTGGTTGCAAGATAAATTAGCGATCGCACTGCTGTATCTGTTTCCCCAACAGCTACTAAACCTGTTACACTACTGACCAGATCCCGCGTCCAGACAAGGTGATATCCTCCTTGGTCTTGGTCGTCTTTAGCTTCACCCCAAGGGATAGCCATAGATGCAATTAAAGCACCAGGATAAGTTTTGTCTTCATGTGCCAACAACAAACTAATGCTGTTGTGATACAACTTCCCATCATCATAAGAAATATTTTCTAATGGTTTGATGCTGTCGCGCGTAGACGCGGAGCGGCTTGTCGTTAGACATCGCTTCCACTGTTCGTTATATTGCTGCTTCTGCTGTTCAAAAGGAATATTGAGTGACTGAAACAGTGTAGAAATTGCATTGTGCAGATTTGTGCCAAATGCCAGGCCTAAAGTAAACTCTTTAGTGCTATCTAAATTTAGTTCCCCAGTCAGAGCAAGGTTGCCATCTACAGCACTATCAAACTCCCAATCCATCTGAAAATTATCAGCTAAATCTGTCCAGCCATCACTTTCACCGACGTAGCCACAAGAAAGACGGGTAAATGGAATTGTTGCACCCAGCGCTAACCATGTTCCTTGTTTCTCGGCTGTGAGAATCCGATGTCCAGCAACTTGTACAGCGTAACCATTATTACCTCTACCTCCAACTTCCAGATGTGGCGCACACAAAGCGTATAGCTGGAGTTGGGAAATAAAATCGCTATTTCCTGTTAACTTTGTATGTTGTAAAATACAAGATAAATGCGGGTCAGCAATCACTTCTTTGATTACAGCATAACGCCCTTGTGGATCGGAATTAGTGATGCGATATCCTAAACCATGAGTCCACATCGGTTCAACTTTTGATTCGAGATGGCGTTTCTCTTCGTGAAAAAAGCTTTTTCCATCAGAAATTAGATACTGTAAATCCCGAATTTGGGGTCGGTCTACTGTCGGATGGTAGACTTCAGTTACAACACCATTCCAAATAGTAAACCAAATGTTACTAGAGGTAGAGTAAGCTGTTCCCACTCCATCTTTATTAGCATGAGTCCATCGAGGATCGATACCCGGTGAGCCAAAAGCCTGTCCTTGACTAAGAATTTTTACCATAATTTTTTGTCCAGTTCAGTGCTGTAGTTGATATTTATTTGATTAAAAAATTATTGAGAACTTTGATAAGACTTGCGAGCAGCAGTTAAAGATTTAGCTTCAATAAAAATTTGTTTGATTTCAGGATGCTTTTGGCTAATTTTTGCTTCTAAATTTTCTACAGTTAAAGCTATTTGCTCACCTGTAAGATTGTTAGAAAATTGAATTTCTAAGTTGAGTAATACTTCTTTTGGAGCAAGTTGCATTGTTAGCACCCGGATAACTTCTTTCACTCCTGGTTCTGTTTTAGACAAAGACCGGATATTGGCTATAGTTTGAGGATCAGCACTTTCACCAACTAATAATCCTTTGCTTTCTCTCGCTAGCACCACTGCTACAACAGCTAAGATAATGCCAATAATAATCGAAGCGACCCCGTCAAAATAAACATTATTAAATAAATGTCCTAAGAAGATTCCGATTAAGGCCACTAATAAGCCTAAAATTGCGGCAGTATCCTCAAATAATACTGTAAATACTGTGGGGTCTTTACTGTTTTTGATTGCTTGCCAGAAATTTTGTTTACCCTTAGTTGGCAAAAACTCTTTTAAAGCTACAGTCCAAGAATAACCCTCCAATAATATTGCAATACCTAACACAATATAATTCCACGTTGGGTCTTCTAAAGGACTAGGATTAATTAAATGAGTAATTCCCTCATAAATTGACATCCCGCCGCCAAGGGCAAAGATGAGGATAGCAACGATAAAAGTCCAGAAATAAAGTTCTAGACCGTAACCAAAGGGATGGCGATCGTTTGCTGGTTTTTGGCTTCTCCGAATTCCCAGCAAAAGTACTAGTTGATCGCCAGTATCTACAACTGAATGAATCCCTTCAGATATCATAGCGGAACTGCCAGTAATAGAGGCGGCGATAAATTTAGTAATAGCGATCGCTAAATTAGCGCCCATCGCCGCATATATAGTTTTATTAGATGAATCAGTTGCCATAAATTTTAACCATTCTCCGTAAACCCTGGATACAAAGTCATGCCGCCATCTACAAACAGTGTTGTACCGTTGACATAATCAGAGTCATCAGAAGCCAACCAAACTGCTGCTTTGGCGATATCTTCTACATCTCCCACACGTTTCGCTGGAATTAGTTTTAGTAAATTTGCCTCTGCTTGTGGAGTATCCCAAGCTGATTTGTTAATTGGGGTTTTGATTGCACCAGGAGCAATACTATTAACCCGAATTTTGTGGGGGGCAAGTTCTTGGGCAATACTTTGCATCATCATATTTATACCGCCTTTACTAGCAGCATAATTAACATGACCCGCCCAAGGAATCACTTCATGTACTGAACTCATGCAAATAATTTTACCTGCGGCGGATGAAATCTGCGGTTGCACACCTCTGCGTAAGAATTCCTTTGCGGCTTCCCGCGCACATAAGAATTGTCCCGTCAAATTTATCCCAATCACTGCATTCCATTGATCCAGGGTCATATCAATAAATGCTGAGTCTTTTTGAATGCCTGCATTACTGACTAAAATATCAATAGTGCCAAATTGTTTAAGGGTTTGGCTGAACATTGCTTTTACTTGGTCTTCTTTACTGACATCAGCTTGTATGGCAAAAGCTTCACCATTAGCAGCTTTGATATCATCAACAATTTTTTGGGCTTCTTGGGTTTCAGAATGATAGTTAATAACTACTGCTGCACCTGATGCAGCCAAATAGCGAGCGATCGCTTCACCAATTCCAGAACTAGCACCTGTCACAAGTGCTTTTTGACCTTTAAGCAGATAAGGGGAATAACTCATAATACTTTTTCAGAATTTTTGCTATGTATTTTCGTTTGCAAAGTTTGCAGATAGCTGATATTGAAAACTTATGATTGAATCCAAATTGAAGTAAGCTGTCCTACGTTGAAATTTTTATACCAATTACACATTTTGCTTATATGGTTAATTTTTAACAGCTATTTTGGTGATTCTGGCATTACTTTAGGGGTTTGCAAGAATGAACGCTTCTAGCCATTGGAATAATAAATATCTATACCGAAAGAACTATAAAAATTTCATCACAATTTCATTATTGAATGAAATCTTTAAAGAATGAAGTCAGTTGCATGTCTTTCTTAAGCAGGAGATAGATTTTATAATAATTAATTGCAATTTTTTGATATGGATTTATTTATACAAGAGTTTGATTAATGATAAGTAACCATTTACTAAAGTTATTTATTAATCTTGTAGAGATGCATATTTTCAGGTGTGTATGATTATTGATGATAAAATTTAATGAATTTCTTTTACTATCTGCCTTTCTTAATAAAATTGGAAATTGAAGAGATGTAGCTAACAGGAAATCATAATTTATTTTTGGAGAAGTCATCCCTAAGATAGTAGCTTTTTGCTCTATCTTTTAGATATTGATTGTTAAGAATTCTAAATCTTGTCAGCATCTGCAAAATTAAAAATCTTCAAACTAGTCAATACTGAATTCTATTTTTACAAAATACCTAAGTAATCACAGCGCCTGATACCCCAAGGAAAAAGCGATGTCTGCCTTACCTCTCAATAGCCAGAATTTACCGTACCCCGATCCTTTGCACCCAATTATCGTTCACTTTGTGATTGCAATGGTGGTTTTTTCTTTTTTCTGTGACGTGGTGGGGTACTTTACCCGCAATGTGCGTTTATTTGAGGTGAGTTTCTGGAATATGTTTGTTGCTGCGATCGCAATTTTCATCGCAATTATCTTTGGCCAGTTTGAAGCCGGACTAGCCCAAGCCCAGAAAGCAGCCCAGTCAACGCTGAATTATCATACCGTCTTGGGTTGGTCACTGGGGGCGATTGTTGCCGCGATCGCAGCTTGGCGTTTTGTGATTCGCAACCGCAGCCCCCGAAAAGTACCGCCTGCTTACCTTGGGGCTGCAACATTGTTAGTCTGCCTAGTGTTTTTACAAGTGTATTTGGGGAGTAAACTGTTTTGGGTGTATGGGTTGCACGTTGAACCTGTAGTTCAAGCCATGAAACAGGGAGTTTCACCATGAACCCGCAACTGATTGAACAGTTGAGATTACGGCTGGGTGCTAATGGATTACCTTATGAGATTCCTATACATCCGCAGTTGGTGCATCTAACGCTGGGCTTATTTATCATTGCCATTCTTTTTGATATAGCAGGGGTGCTGTTTTCTTTAGAAAAACCTATTTTCAAATTTTTGGGATTGGCTGCCATCCGTTCTAGCTTTTTTGATGTCGGCTGGTACAACCTGATAGCAGCAGCAACTATTACATTTTTCACGGTTGCGGCTGGTTTTTTTGAGCTACTTTTGGCAAATCCACCAGTCGATCAAAAGAGTGCTTGGGGATTGAGTGCTGGTTGGACAATGCTTTTACATGGTTTGGGTGGCGTTTTGCTGTTGGGGATCATTGTCGCCATGACTGTATGGAGAGGTTTGCAACGCTACTACTGGCGTAAGGATGCTTCCAGACAGGTGCAGTGGAGTTACTTGTTAGCAGGGATTGCAATACTAGGCATATTATATGTTCACGGAACATTGGGGGCGCATTTGGGAGAAGAATTTGGGATTCATGTTACTGCTGCTAATAGCATTTCTAAAAATGTTTACGCCAAATAATTAAACGAGAATTTATTGAATTTTATGTTTAGTGTTTTTGAATATGTATTAATGGCGGTTTATGTAGCAGTGTTGCTCGTCGTCAGTCGGTGGATTGGGCAACAGGCGTTTTCTTGGATGCCTCCGCAAGCTACAGCAGAAGCACAACGGGTAGATGATTTATTTAGCTTCTTAGTCTCAATTGGAGCATTTATCTTACTTGGGCTAGTTGGCGTTATGGTGTATGCGATCGCATTCCATCGCGCCCCCCCAGAAGACTACACCGAGGGGCACCCCTCTAGAGGTGATGCGAGGCTAGAAATATTGTGGACAGCAACCCCAACTTTGTTAGTAGTGTGGATTGCTTTTCAAAGCTTCAATATTTATCAGCAGTTAAATATTTTAGGTTTAAAGCAAATCGTGCATTTGCACACACCCCTAGAATCTGCACCCGCTTATGCCGAAACCGTCAGCGATGCCCCCAAGCCTGCATCTGAAACTATTGATGTTTTCGTTAAGCAGTGGGATTGGTCTTTTCGTTATCCAAATAACGTTACTAGCAATCAACTGCATCTGCCGATCAATCGTAGCACTCGCTTAAATCTGCAAGCGCAGGATGTAATTCACGGTTTCTATGTCCCTGAGTTTCGCTTAAAGCAGGATATTATTCCAGGGCGCGACATTGATATTGTGCTAACACCGATTCGCCCAGGCAAATATCGGCTGAAAGATTCTCAATTTAGCGGTACTTACTTTGCCTTAATGGAAACGGATGTATACGTTGAATCCCTCGACCGATATAACCAGTGGCTCACGCAAACTGCTAATAGCGAACCAACTCCAGTAAATCAGGCAGTTGCCGAAAATATCCAACCACCAAAAACATTATTTAATAGCGGCTGGTACACCGTCACACCTGCTCAACCTGGTATTGCTAATAGAAGGAAGCAAAATAATGACACGTGATTTTAGTGAAGAGATTACCGGGGATCAAAAATCGAAAAATTATCAGAACCAGCAGGGTAATACTTGGTGGCAATACTTCAGTTTCAACACCGATCATAAGGTGATTGGAATTCAGTACATGGTGATGACCTTCATTTTCTTCCTGATTGGTGGGCTGTTGGCGATGTTGATCCGGGCTGAATTGCTCACCCCAGAATCGAATTTGGTTGATCGCCCTCTTTATAATGGTTTGTTCACCATGCACGGAACAATCATGATTTTCCTGTGGATTATTCCCTTCAATGCAGGCCTTTCTAACTATTTAGTACCGCTAATGATTGGAGCGCGGGATATGGCTTTTCCCCTGCTCAACGCCATCTCTTTTTGGATTCTGCCACCCGCAGGTCTTTTACTACTATCTAGCTTCTTCCTGCCAAACGGGACTGCACAATCTGGCTGGTGGTCTTATCCGCCAATTAGTCTGCAAATTCCAGGTGGTGAACTGATTAACGGTGAATTTATTTGGATAGTTAGCTTAGTTTTAATAGGCATCTCTTCCATCATGGGGGCTGTCAACTTTATGACAACCATCTTTTGGATGCGCGCCCCAGGGATGACATTTTTTCGGATGCCTGTGTTTGTTTGGTCGGTTCTCAGTGCCCAGTTATTGCAACTGATTAATTTGCCTGCCTTGACGGGTGCATTGATCCTGCTGTTGCTTGACCTATCCGTTGGCACACAATTTTTTAAACCGGATGGGAATGGCGATCCGATCATTTATCAACATCTATTTTGGTTTTACTCTCACCCAGCAGTTTATATCATGGCACTACCAGCCTTCGGTATTTTTGCTGAGGTTTTGCCTGCATTTTCTCGCAATCCCCTATTTGGTTATCGGTCAGTTGCGATCGCCACCTTGGGTATTGCTTTAATCAGCATCTTCGTTTGGGTACATCACATGTTCACCAGTGCCACGCCTGATTGGATGCGGATGACCTTCATGGCTACTTCAATGTTAGTTGCCATACCCACTGGTATTAAAGCCTTCGCTTGGACTGCCACCATCTGGAGAAGCAAGCTACATCTAGAGACACCAATGCTGTTTGCGATGGGAGGTGCAGCCATGTTTATTTTTGGTGGTATTACCGGTGTAATGCTTGCTGCTACGCCGTTTGATATCCACGTTAATAATACTTACTTTGTTGTGGGACACTTCCACTACATCGTTTTTAACACGATCACAATGGCAATCTTCGCGGCAATTTACTACTGGTTTCCCAAGATCGCTGGAAGAATGTATGCCGAGGGTTGGGGCAAGTTGCATTTTTGGCTAACCTTTATTCCTGCCAATATTACCTTCTTCTCCATGCACCCATTAGGTTTACAAGGGATGCTACGCCGAGTTTCTTCCTACGATCCACAGTATCAAGGATGGAACGTCATCGCTAGCCTGGCTTCATTTTTACTAGGAGCATCCACACTGCCTTTTATTGCTAACATAGTAGGCTCTTGGCTTTACGGGCCGCGGGCAGTTGACAATCCTTGGCACGCTACTGGATTAGAATGGACAACCTCTTCACCACCTCCGCGAGATAACTTTGAAGAGATTCCAATTGTCACAAGGCCTCCTTATGACTACGGCAATCCAAAGTACTCAGTAATCGAAAATTATAATAACAATGAGTGACTCAATTTTGGATTTTGGATTAACCCCATGCACACCATTAATTTTGTAAAGAGTTAGACAAATTTTAATTACGAATTACGATTACGAATTATGCAACGTCGCATTATTCATATAGATGAAAGTCCTATCCGTTTTGATTTGTGGCGGCGACGCTTGCCAAATTGGTTACAGCGCTTCCTACCAAGTGGTGGCGGTAGTCATGAAGATCATCATGGTAAAGGAATGTTCGGATTTACCGTGTTCCTGCTGTCAGAAAGCATCATTTTTTTGAGTTTTATCTTTACCTATGTTGCTCTACGACTGACTACTAAAAATTGGCTACCACCCGGTATTTCGGGGCCGGAATTGTCTACAATTGTGGTTATTAATACGGTAGTATTACTTTCTAGTAGCTTTGTCATTCAACCAGCAGAAAATGCACTCAAACGTAATCAACTCAAGAAATTTCGTTGGCTATGGTTAATAACGATCGCAATGGGAAGTTACTTCTTAGTTGGTCTGCTAATTGAGTGGGAAAATCTCGATTTCAAGATTACTACAGGGTTAGTTGGTTCGACATTTTACTTACTAACAGGCTTCCACGGTCTACACGTCCTGGCTGGTGTTATGCTTCAGATAATTATGCTGATTCGTTCATTCATCCCAGGCAACTATAATAAAACTCACTTCGGGACAAGTGCGACTACTCTATTTTGGCACTTTGTTGATGTAGTTTGGGTCTTTCTTTTCTCGCTTCTCTACCTTTGGCGAGCATAAAAACATTCAGCAATCCAAATATTTTCAGGAGTAATGTGATGAATCTATTCTTACAAGAAATACCAGCCTCAGAACTCGCCCCAAAAGCAGTTCAAGAAACTCCAGCACCAGGTAAAGATCCACTAATTGCACGCGGGTTACAAAAAGAGCAATATGCTGGCATTATTGGGCTAGCGATCGCTCTAATTGCTGCTGTCGGATTTTTTAGTCGGAGAGTTGAATATGCTATTGCATTCGCTCTTATTCTCAGTGTAATTTTAATTGCTTTGTTTTTATTCGTATAGCAAATCAGTGATTAGTCTTTTGTAAATCAATATACTTCTGGCAAAAATCCTGACTATACACTCTTTATCAAGAGTTTGGAGAGTATTTTATGAACAGTCCAGTTTATCAAACTGTGATTATCGGCGGTGGTTTTACCGGGTTATTTACAGCCTTACATTTAGCTCACGAACACTATCCTCGTTCTGTGATCTTGATTGATAAAGATGAGCGATTTTGCTTTAAGCCATTATTATATGAATATTTCGATGGCGAGATGGATACCTTTCAAGTAGTACCACGTTTTTCGGAACTACTTAAAGGTAGTGGTGTCATCTTTGTGCAAGATACAGTGCAATCAATAGACTTGCACCAACGGGAAGTTAAATTAGCTTCGGGAAACTCTTACAATTACAGCAACTTAGTATTAGCTTTGGGCAGTGTTACTGGCTATCATCAAGTTGAAGGTGCTAGAGAAAATGCCTTTCCTTTCTGGACGCAAGCAGATGCGATCGCTCTTGACCGTCATTTACGTGACTGTTTGCAAAAAGCCGTCCAAACTAAAGATTCAGAACAACGCCGAAAACTATTAACAGTAGTCGTAGTTGGTGGTGGTGCTTCTGGTGTAGAAATGGCAGCTACCATAGCAGATTTTCTACCACATTGGTATAGCGCTTTAGGAGGAAATTCGAGTGAAATTCGCGTGGTATTGCTCAATCATGGTCAAAAAATCCTTGATGGTGATATTAACGATCCCCTACGCCCAATTGCTGAGAAAGAATTACAAAAACGCACTATACCAATTGAAATCCTTACGGGAGCAGAAGCCACTGCTATTCACCCTAACACAATTGAATATAAGAGCAATAATCAAGTTAACACACTGCCAACATACACCACAATTTGGACTGCTGGTACTTCTACTCATCCACTAATTCAAGACTTACCAATTCCCAAAGAGCATCGGGATCATCATAACCGTCCCCTAGTCACTCCCACCATGCAATTGCTCGACTTTCCAGAAGTTTTTGCCGGTGGTGATTGTGCAACAGTTCAAGATAGTTCACTACCACCTACAGCCCAAGTTGCTTATCAACAAGGAGCTAATATTGCTAGTAATTTGAAAGCGATCGCTCTAGGAGAAGACCTTAAGCCAGCAAAGGTAAATATACGCGGAACTCTCTTAAAATTGGGGTTAAAGGATGCTGCCGCTAACCTTTTCAATGTTTTTGAAGTTGCAGGAGAATCTGGGCATTTAATTCGCCAAGGTACTTATTTAACACTATTGCCAACACCAATTCATGACTTTAAAGCAACAACTGAATGGGTGGATGAAGAGATTTTTCATCACCACCTTGACTCTCACGATGTAGGTAAAAAAGTCGTTCAAGCAGTGGAATTAGTTGGTGCAGGAGTTGTAGGCGTTTTAGTTGCCAGAAAATTATTAAAAATGTTGGGAGATGAGGAGAAAAGTAAATAAGGAGTGGGGAGTGGAAAAAAGATTTTACCCTTGATCTAATCTCCTTTAACAGAACGTTAATTGTAAGTACAGAGGCTGTTGAATATGTTTAGTCAAACCGATGTACAAGTACAAAGGATTAGAGCTATTAGCTTAACAGTGACAAACTGCGTAGGCGTAGCCCGTCGTAGACATCGCTCTTTAAATTTCTATACACAAGCACTCTTGTTTGAACTAGTTTCTGACATCACTGTTGAAGGAAAGGATTACAGCGATCTGGAAGATATAACTGAGGCAAAAATTCGGATCGTTACATTGCGGCTTGGAGATGAATTCATCAAGTTGATGGAGTATCTCAACGTTAAGGGTAAACCCATTCCCAGCGATTCACCCCCTTTCTAAAATGATTAGGAATAGAAGAAGGATTAACACCCCATGTTTGGGCAATAATTACAAAATATGGTGTAATTGCTGGTTCATTTGAAGCGGCACGCACAATCTTAACAGATTGGTGGATAAACATTAGCCTAAAATGAATAGAACGGATCACATATTATTTTGGGAAAATTGGAATAAATTTGCGTCAATCTAAATTATCAAGTTTAGAGATTGGCAGTTTACCTACAGGTAATGTTTTGAAAGACGAGCGCGTTGTCATTGCCGTAGACGGTGGGAGAACCCCAACTGCCACTTATCAACTATTAGATTTTTACCATACCCTTCAAATACCCTCTAAGCTCGACTTTTCTCTTTATCCGACAAAAACCCTGGCTTTTGGCAAATACTTTTTTCACATCACAATTCAGAGGTTTCAGCGATAGTGTAGACGCTTTTTAGCAGCTTGACGCAGGCATCGCGTTACGAAAAAAATGGATAAAGTCCAGCTTAGAGAGTAGAGAATTTCATGCAATACCTTAGAGTAATGATGACGTTAGATATTGCTTCTATTAAGGCTGACCAAGAAAGTCTCCTTTACCAAGTTCTACACCGCAGTGCCTGAGAATGTCATATGCTGTTGTGACATGGAAATAAAGGTTTGGTAAAACAAAATATAGGAGAAATGACATTCCTTGAAAAGATAGAGTGTTGTCACGCATCTGTAAGGCAATTGTTCTCTCCTCTGAACCGTCAATTTGCTCAGGTTTAAATGTATTTAAATAAGAGATAGTTTTTTGAATGCGGTCAATAAGTTGAGGGAATGTAGTTTCATTGTCCTCAAACTTGGGTGCTTCTATCCCTGCTAGTCTTGCAGCACCTCTGTTTGCTATGTCAGAGGCAATTTGTACTTGTTTTGATAATGGAAACATATCTGGAGATAGACGACTATTGATCAACACAGAAGGGTCTATTTTTTTAGTTTCTGCATAAGTAGCACCTTTTTCAAGAATATTTACAAGGTTATTGAGTGTGTGAATAGACACGGGTATTAAAGCTTTGTACATTGAAATGGTCATTGATATTTCTCCACAAAAAGTTCAAACGACTTGGAGCCGCCCCATCTAATCTTAGGGGTATTGTATAATCTGGTGTCAAAAGCTTTGTGTATATATCTCTTTATTAGAGCTGACTGGCAGTTTCTTAACTTCGATATCAGAGAGTTCATCAGCCGCTGCGATGTCTAGGTTGAGCTACAGCTACAATTCATACTCATCTGGGTATAATTAAATACCTAAATCTGTAACCGACTCCCAACATCCTCTATATCAATAACAGTGTACCCATCGGCTACCAACGCACAATCGTAGTTTAAGTAAATGGGCTTTGTTGTTGAAGCCTGAATTGCCAAAAAGATTGCAGACGTAGAAATTGGGAAATTTTACAAAAATATTTTCCAACAGTGATTTCAATACAGCATTTGGGAACAATTTATGGAACTCAGATTTTTGTTGGTACTTACTACTTACTAAGTGCCTAAAAAAGAAGATAAACCTGTTGAAAATACAGCCTGAGTTTCCCCAATAGAGGGATAAATCACCAAAGTTCCAATATCTCTAAAAATGCTTAATTCTGAAATTCAAAAAAACCTTCGCTACAACTTTACTGTCAATATTATTGAAAGTGGATTTTTTGGTTTGGGGAGTGGTTTTGCTTCATTTATCACGATCATTCCTCTATTTGTTAGCACTCTTACCAGTTCTGCATTGCTTATCGGTCTGATTCCAGCTATTCCACGCTTAGGCTGGCAACTACCTCAGCTATTAACAGCTGATAAAGTAGCTCGTCTAAAGTATTACAAACCAACTGTAATGTTGTTGACAATTCATCACAAGCTTCCTTTTTTAGGATTAGCACTGGTGGCTTTGTTACAGCTACGACTCAATAGCCAAACTATCTTACAGTTGACATTTGCCATACTCATTTGGCATGGACTAGGCGGCGGATTTTGTGCCACTGCTTGGCAAAGCATGGTTGCTAAAATTATTCCCTCCAGAAAGCTTGGCATTTTTTACGGTGCCCTAGCAGCAGCTAATAATCTGATGAGTATTTTTGGTGCTGTAATAGCTGGTTTACTGCTTAAAGAATTTGCCCAACCATTTAACTTTGCTCTGTGTTTTTTATGTGCCAGTTTTGCAATGGCTCTATCTTGGTTTTTTATGTCTAGGACGCGGGAGCCAGTAAGCGCTCCATCATCTGCCATTGAAACTAGACGTGAATTTTGGGACAGTCTAAGTCTGATTCTTCGGTGCGATGAGAATTTCCGTTGGTTTGTGAGCGCACGTATGCTTTCACAGTTGGCACTGATGCCACTTCCGTTCTATACACTCTATGCCGTACATCAATATGGGATGGGAGAAGCATTTGTTGGGTTAATTACTAGTGTACTGATGGCCACGCAAACGATCGCTGGATTAGTTTTAGGTTGGGTAGGCGATCGCTGGGGTCACAAGTTGGCCTTGCAAATTGGTTGTATCGCCTGTGCGTTCAGTTCGGTTTTAGCTTGTCTGGCACCCAATGCAAACTGGTTTTACTTGGTGTTTATCGGAGCGGGAATAGGTATGATGGCTCTGCAAAATATTGCTGCGGTAATGACCTTAGAGTTTGGTAACCAGCAACAACGACCAGCCTATATTGGTCTTGGTAATACCCTTGTTGCCCCTGCCACCATCCTTGCTCCCATACTGGGTGGATGGATAGCAGAGAATATTGACTATAAAACTACCTTCTTGGTGGCAGCGATCGGTGGATTAGTTACAGCACTTCTTTTGCATGTAGGAGTAAGCGATCCACGCTATCTTGAACACAATTTTAGTAACCATTCAGTTGAAGTTTTGCCTGAGCAGTAAGTATCTAATTGAATGGTACGCTTGTAAAAGCGGAATCCATGTTTGGGCTATTTGTTGGCGTATGGGGGTGTAGGGGACTTCCAAATATAAAAAATATTCCATCGCTTTTAGGGCAAAGGAGCAGGGAGAGGGGGAGGAAAAGTCGTTTTGATTCCAAAAATTGGATAATTTATTTTTGGAGTTCCCTAATATATCAACACAGCGATAATGATTGATTTTGAACCTTGGGACAGGTTGTTGCGTCAGTATGTCGATCAACATGGTCGTGTAGACTATTTTGCTTGGAAAACGGAGCAACCTCAAGCGATCGCAGATTGGTTATCGAGTCAAAAAAATCTGGCTTTTAAATCTAATTGCAATACTTTTGAGCAATTGGCATTGTGGATCAACCTTTACAATGCGTTCACGATTTCGGCAATTTTGGAGAGATACCCGCTTGAGTCAATTCGTCCGCGAATTTTAGGAATTCCCAACTGGCTAGCTTTTTTGTGGTTCTTCCAACGTCGCTATTATTATATCTTTGGAAAAAATTACAGTTTAGCTGAAATTGAGAACTCTATTCTGCGGGATAAATTGCAGGAGCCACGAATTCATTTTGCGATTGTCTGCGCTTCGGTTGGTTGCCCATTACTGCGTGCTGGAGCTTATTTTCCTCAACAAGTTATTCAGCAGTTAGATGAAGACGCTCGTCGCTTCATTAATAATCCTGATAAAGTCCGTTATGATTCAGATACTAAAACACTCTACTGTAGCAAAATTTTTAAATGGTATCGTCAAGACTTTCTCAAGGTTACATCCTCCATTCCAGAATATATCGGCTCCTACCTAGAAACAGACCTGCCAATGAATGCCTCAACGCCGATTTCCTATCTTTACTATGACTGGAACCTGAATCAGCGGATATCTTGATAAAACTGCTTGAGATAATTTGCATCAACGCCAATCCCCCACAAAAGCCCAATATAAAGGTAAATTGCGGTTGCTTTGAAACTACCCCATTTGACTACGCGGCGATCTGAAGAGTGAACAATACGATTCACCAGATAAATACGCCCTTTTTTAACCAATTTCAGACATAAATCTCCATCCTCCATAATCGGCAATGCCTCATCAAATCCGTTGCAATCCCAAAAGTCAGCCCGACGGCAGAACATTACCTGATCTCCAAACAACAGACGCAATCCTCGAAAAAACAGGTGAGGCTTAAATAGCAGTGGTGCGTAGTAGGTTTTTAGATAATTATGTAGAGAGATACCCCAGCGAGTCGTTTGAGATCCATTCATCAGAGAAATAAACCCCCCACAGGCAATGGTTGGCTCTGCTAAGGTTCGCTCTATTACAGTGATTAGGTCATCTGGCACCCAAGTGTCTGCATGAAGAAAGCAAAGAATATCTCCAGTTGCAGCCGATGCACCGTAATTCATCTGAATAGAACGCCCACGCCGCTCAGATGAAATAACTTGTACAGATAGCGATTGATTGAACGATCCAAAGTCTTGCTTTGCAACTGTCACTGTCTCATCTTCACTGGCTCCATCTACCACTATTACTTCAAAAGCAGGCGGATTAAGTAAAGTCAGTTGGCGCAATGTCCGCCCTAAGCTAACTGCTTCGTTTAAAGTAGGAATGATAATTGAAACTTGAGACATGCAGCTTAAGTAGTTTTATCGTTACTTTTATTTTACTTGCTTGATGTTATGAGGCTTTATTCCTAAGAAAAATTGAGCTATCTGAGCCATTTTTTTATCAGGAATTTGATGCTTGGACAAACGCAATTTACTTGAAATTTACCACTCCTGAGGATGGTAAGTAGCTTTTAGTAGTTTTCCCCATATTGCATTATAAGGATGTACAAACTGTGTTGGATGCTCGTCTTTAAAGATAAGCCTCCCTTCATTTGCCCACTGAAAAATCCCACCGCTCAAGTTATAAATGCACTTCACCCCAGCTTTATCAAGCTGCTGGGCTAATTTGGCACTACGGTAGCCAACGGCACAGTACACGACAATTGGTCTATCTCTTGAAACTGTTGAAAGCACTGCTAAGTCAGGTGTGAGAGCGTCTATATGCACTGCTGTTTCGATATGGCTCACCTCATACTCTGTCTGACTTCGTGCATCTAGCACTAATGGCCTCGGCTTTGCAGAATCTAATAGTAATTGAGCTAATTCGTTACAATTATTTTCCTCAACAGTACGAAACTGAAATCTAATCAGAAGTTTAAGAAAGTTAAACGTCAATGATTGCACTTGTGAAAAGACTCTCTCCTTTTTAGAGATAGTTATAAGTTTGATTGATCTTAAGGCTTATTATCGTGGTTTTCGATATGTTCGTGAAATGTTGAAAATGCTTCCTGAAATGCCTGAGCCTATAATATTCGCCCAGATTTTTGCCAAGCTTACTTCTCTAGGACGTATTCATACGGTTTCTACAGGCGTTGAACCCTCGTAAATTGGCAGAGGTATTGTTTAACTGAAAATTTTGCATAGATAAAAATGATACTGATAATTATTCTGATAAGGAGAATTGCTGTGAGCATTCAATATTCAATATTTAGATGCGTTCGCGCTGTTCTGCTTTTTGGGAGACGCTACGCGAACGCTGCGCTAACAGCAGTTACGCTCGTTCGCTCTTAGCGTCTCCCCTTGGGAGAAGGCTCGCTAGCGTTGTGCTAACACCATTTCTGCTTCTGAAAACGCAACTG
>NZ_JAVRBN020000076.1:0-19628 GCF_034531305.2 Nostoc sp. ChiQUE02 | reverse complement strand
TTACCTATACCTTTAACGTCGATCCATAGCCGAATACAACTATTACGAATGAACTTTGCAGTCCGAATTGCATCATCTATCGCAACTAATTGCGCTAACTTTCCATAAGCTTTGAACTCAAAAACTAGCATCTTTTTACCTCCTACCTTATACTACTATGCTTGGTATAAGATATTAGGAAGGTTGAAAAACTTTATACAATCTTGACGACTGAATAAATTCAGCCATTCGCTTATATCCCCCGCATGAATGACGGGGGCTTTACGCTTCACGGCTCATAACTCTTGACTAATAACTAATGACTAATACTTCTCTACGAGAGGCTGCGCCAACGCTTAGAGCGAGTCCGCGTACCCCTACGGGGAAGCAAGCTACGCTTTTAGCGTCTCGTAGAGAGTGCCATTGCGAATTGCGAATTGCGAATTATGAATTATGGCTTTACTGTTACAGCCAAATGTAACCCTAAAGCATCCAACAAAAAATTTAGAGTGTAAAACTCAATTTCGCCTTTATCTAATAGCATCTGGTCAAGTTTATTGTAGAGTTCCTTGACTTGTGCAGAAAACCGATCAACTCCACCATGCGCTTCTATGACATTTTTCAACGCCTTACTTAACATTTTCGGATCGCTTTCTTCTAAAACAACTTCGATATAAACTGCTGCTTCTAGTGGATTTTTTAAGTCTTGAATCAGTTTTTCATGATAGCTTGTACTTTTAGGCATCATCTCTACTCCTATAGTCTTTCCAATATTCCTTGGCTTTAGCAATATCTTTATCTTGAGTGCTTTTATCGCCACCACACAAAAGAATGATAATTGTTGACCCTTCCTGCCCAAAGTATATGCGGTAGCCAGAATCATAGTCTATTCTGAGTTCAAAAACACCATCACCAACTGATTTACAATCACCTAAATTACCCTCCTCTACTCGGTCAAGCCTTGCTCTGATTTTAGCCTTTGCTTTTCTATCCCGCAGAGAGTCAAACCACTCAGAAAAAATATCTATACCATCAAATCTTAAATAATTTCTGATTTCTTTTGGTTGAACTTCCATATTGAAATTTTCTCAAATGCGCGATCGCATTATCATTGATCAGTGCAGAATGCGATCGCGCCCGTTGCTGCAACAATATGATTTAAGGCTGATTTTGCAGCTATGGTGAGTAATTCTACTATACAATACCCAAATATATTAGTTAAATTTGCTTACTATAAATATGCGCGATCGCGTAGAATGGATTTCAGATTCCTCGGAAGTTACTTATGATACCTCTTCCCCTGGAGGACACCTCCCATTTTTGTTTTTTTATTACAGGGTTAATATTTTGAGGGGAGGGTGTCTCTTTTCTCGCATCGAGACTTGTAAACTGTAACATTTAAGGCTTTCAGATATTTTTAAAGATTTATTCAGTATGCACGGTAGAATCAACATAACTCCGATGAAAAAAATCGTTAAAATACCACCCTTGCTATAATGCACTCACCAACAAACTTTAGTCATCAATGTTATAAGGTTGACTCTTAAAGTTACAGCATTAAGCCAAAGAGCTAGAACATAAAGCCTTAAGGTTACAACATTAAGGCTTTAGGTTATAACATTAAGCCTTAAGGTTACAACATTAAGCCAAAGAGCTAGAACATTAAGCCTTAAGGTTACAACATTAAGCCTTAAAGTTACAGCGATCACAGTTGACATAGAATACAGACCATTTGTAGGGGCACAGCATTGCTGTGCCCTATTGTCTATTGATTAAACATAATATTATTTGGCTAAAAATCGACTTTTAATGATTAAAATCCGAGAAATCACGGACATAAATAAAAATTTTTGCTACGAAAAATGCGCTTTTTGCTGAACCAGAATCCAGCTTAATTGAGACAAAATAGCTCTGTAAAGCTTTTAAAAGTGTAAAATTATGACTCGAAGAAAACGTAGTTCCCGAATTCTAGAAAAAGCTGAGTTTAGAGTTGCCGGACTGAAAGCTATCGATCCAAAGATCAATTTTGATGATACTCACAACTTGCAAAATCTGACTCAATTAATAGACAATTTTCACAATGTGCTTGATGATTATAACGCTGCTATAGCTATGATTGACTCTTCTAGAAAAAAGCTGGATGAGATGGAAAAAACCTTAAGTCAGGTTTCAGACAAAATGCTGATGGGGGTTGGTTTCAAGTACGGCAAAAACAGCAATGAATATGAACTTGCAGGCGGCGTTCGAGACAGCGAACGTATCCGTAAAAGCAGATTGACACGCTTGAAATCTAACACAGATAAAACATCAGATGAAAATGCAATAACCGCCTAGTACCGCAAGGCGGAAGTCAAAAGGCTTATAGAATCTGCTTTTAACTTTTTTAGAATGATATCTGTAAAATTCAAGGTGTCCAGATCCCCGATTTCTCAAAGAAGTCGGGGATCTATTTCATCACGAATAATTCAGGGCTGCTATATAATAATACATTAACCCAAAACTTCCAAAATATTAAAATTGAATGACCAGGTTTATTCATGATAAATTCGCCAAAGACTATCTAGAAGAACTACTAAAAGATTACGGAGAAGTCAAAGCATCAGAAAAAGTCTCAGGAGAGATTAAAGAAATAGATGTTTTATTTACTCCTGCCAAACAACAAAGCTCTAATATACAAATACTAGGTTTGCTAGGAAGACTTGCTGAAAATCCTGCAATTATAGAACCATACCGCAATCCAGCTTCTACCGATTAAATCTGCGACTGTATTCTAAAATTATTAGAAATCAAGGCTCTCCTGCGACGAGAAGCTAAAGCCAATAAAATCAAACTTCAGGACTCAGGAATTCCCAAATTGTGGGTTTTTACACCAACCATATCTGAAACTAGATTGTCTAGCTTTGGAACTATGCAAAAAGCAGGTTGGTTATCAGGAGTGCATTTTCTGCCAGATGCTTTGCGAACAGCAATTATAGCGATACACCAACTACCCCAAACACAGGAAACATTATGGTTAAGGCTTTTAGGTAGGGGAAGCGTGCAGTCACAAGCGATTATCGAGTTGCAAGCGTTACCATTAGATCATCCATACCAAAAAGCAACTCTTGAATTAGTTTACAACTTGCGCGAAAACTTGAGAGTAAATCAAGAATTAGAAGCAGATGACCGGGAGTTAATTATGCGACTAGAACCACTTTATCAAAGAGACAGAGAACAAGCTATACAGGAAGGAAATAAACAAGGAGAACAACGTCTAGTTTTACGCTTACTCAATCGCCGTATTGGTGAGATTGATACGTCATTAATCGAGCGGATTCAAGGCTTATCGCTCGAAAAATTAGAGAATTTAGGAGAAGCATTGCTAGACTTTTCTAGTGTTGCTGATTTAGAAACTTGGTTAAACCAACAATCAATCTAATTCCTTTCGATTGATAAAGAGTTAATTATGCGATTAGAACCACTTTATCAAAGAGACAGAGAACAAGCTATACAGGAAGGAAATAAACAAGGAAAACAACGTTTAGTTCTACGCTTACCCAATCGCCGTATTGGTGAAATTGATACGTCATTAATCGAGCAAATTAAAAGCTTATCACTCGAACAATTAGAGAATTTAGGAGAGGCATTGCTAGACTTTTCTAGTGTTGCTGATTTAGAAACTTGGTTAAACCAACAATCAATCTAATTCATTATTACTACACCTGGCGACTAGAAGTCGCGGCTATACAGACAAAACCCACCTCCGTGGGTTAAAAATCCTTGATTTCCTCTTATTCCACGGAGGTGGACTTTGTTTGTGTAGTAGCTAATTCTATTCGCCCAATACTTTTTAAACTTTCAGTATAAAAAAACTGCAAACAACCGATTACCAGTAAGGCTTTCATCATAAAAGTAAGCTAAACTTTTATAGCCAAGTATTGACTAAAAATATTTCATAATTAAAGATAGAACATCCCAATGGAGAACATAAAAATGCTAGAACAATATCGTAAACACGTTGCTGAAAGAGCAGCACTCGGTATTCCTCCTTTACCATTGGATGCGAAGCAAGCCTCAGAATTATGTGAATTACTGAAAAATCCGCCAAAGGGTCAAGAGGAGATATTATTACATTTATTGCGCGATCGCGTTTCTCCTGGTGTTGATCCAGCAGCTTATGTCAAAGCTGGATTTCTCACCGCGATTGCCAAAAAGGAAATCACCAGTCCCTTGATTTCGCGCATAGAAGCGGTGCAATTGCTGGGCACGATGGTAGGTGGTTACAATGTGCAATCTTTAATCGATTTGCTGCAATTTCCCACTGTATCCCTCTCAGACTCATCCGAAACACCTCTGGTAATGGGCGGACAAGGAAAGGAACCCATCGCCGCCTATGCCGCCAACGCCTTAAGCAAAATCCTCTTGGTATATGACGCTTACCACGATGTTTTAGAGTTATCTAAAACCAATCCTTTCGCCAAACTGGTGATTGACTCTTGGGCGGAAGCTGAATGGTTTACCATTCGTCCCACAGTTCCAGAAGCGATTACTGTCACTGTTTTTAAAGTCCCTGGCGAAACCAATACCGACGATTTATCCCCCGCCCAAAGTGCCACAACTCGCCCAGATATTCCCTTACACGCCTTAGTGATGTTAGAGTCACGGCAACCAGGAAGCTTGGCAACCATTACCGAACTGAAGAAAAAAGGGCATCCTGTAGCTTACGTGGGGGATGTAGTTGGTACAGGTTCCTCGCGTAAATCTGCCATAAACTCAGTATTGTGGCACATGGGAAATGATATACCTTTTGTGCCAAACAAACGCGCCGGGGGTTATGTTTTAGGTGGTGCGATCGCGCCAATCTTCTTTAACACAGCAGAAGATGCCGGTGCTTTGCCTATTCAGTGCGATGTCACCAAACTCGAAACTGGTATGGTAATTACCATCCATCCCTACAAAGGCGAAATCACCAACGAAGCAGGCGAAGTCATTTCCACCTTTGCCCTCAAACCTGACACCATCCTCGATGAAGTCCGCGCAGGTGGACGCATCCCCCTACTTATCGGACGTACCCTTACCGATAAAACTCGTCTTGCACTTGGTTTAGAACACAGCACCGTTTTCACCCGTCCCCAGCAAGCCTTTGATACAGGCAAAGGCTACAGCCTAGCACAGAAAATGGTAGGTAAAGCTTGCGGATTACCTGGTGTGCGTCCCGGCACATCCTGCGAACCCATCATTACCACCGTTGGTTCTCAAGATACCACAGGCCCCATGACCCGCGACGAATTAAAAGAACTCGCCTGTCTTGGTTTCAGTGCAGACTTAGTGATACAAAGTTTTTGCCACACAGCAGCTTATCCCAAACCAGTAGATATCCAAACCCATCACGAACTCCCCGATTTCTTTGCTTCTCGTGGCGGTGTCGCCCTCCGTCCCGGTGATGGTATCATCCACTCCTGGTTAAACCGGATGCTGTTACCCGACACCGTAGGAACTGGCGGCGACTCTCACACCCGCTTCCCCTTGGGTATTTCCTTCCCCGCCGGTTCTGGATTAGTCGCTTTTGCAGCCGCCTTGGGTGTCATGCCTTTAGATATGCCAGAGTCAGTTTTGGTAAGATTTAAAGGAGAATTGCAACCAGGTATTACCCTCCGCGATGTCGTGAATGCCATACCCTACGTAGCAATTCAAAAAGGTTTGTTGACAGCAGAGAAGCAGAACAAGAAAAATGTCTTCTCCGGGCGAATTTTGGAAATAGAAGGTTTGCCAGATTTAAAAGTTGAACAAGCCTTTGAACTCACCGATGCAAGTGCCGAACGTTCTTGTGCCGGATGCACAATTAAGCTGAGTGTAGAGACAATTTCTGAATATCTGCGTTCTAACGTAGCGTTGCTGAAAAATATGATAGCACGAGGCTATCACGATCCGCGTACCATGCTGCGCCGTGTGGCAAAGATGGAAGAATGGTTAGCAAATCCGGTGTTATTAGAAGGCGATACTGATGCTGAGTATGCCGAAATAATTGAAATTGATTTGAACGAAATCAAAGAGCCAATTGTTGCTGCTCCCAATGACCCCGATAATGTTAAGTTATTATCGGAAGTTGCTAATGATCCAGTGCAAGAAGTATTTGTCGGTTCTTGTATGACGAATATCGGTCATTATCGGGCAACAGCGAAAGTTTTGGAAGGCGCAGGTGAAGTAAAAACTCGCTTGTGGATAGCACCACCAACCCGCATGGATGAACACCAATTAAAAGAAGAAGGTGTATACAGCGTGTTTGGCGCTGCGGGTGCGCGTACAGAAATGCCAGGATGCAGTTTGTGTATGGGTAATCAGGCGCGAGTTGCTGATGGGACAACAGTATTTTCTACCTCTACCCGCAACTTTAATAATCGCATGGGTAAAGATGCGCGAGTGTACCTTGGTTCAGCAGAATTAGCCGCAGTTTGTGCGCTGCTGGGACGGCTTCCGACAGTGCAGGAATACTTGGATATTGTGGCGAGTCGAATTCATCCTTTTGCAGATGATTTGTATCGGTATTTGAACTTTGATCAAATTGCCGGTTTTGAGGATGAAGGGCGAGTGATTGCGTTGGAAGATATGCCGAGGCTTGAGGATATTTTGGGTATGCCGACTGCGGCGAGGTAGGTAATAATAATTTCTCTTAAGTGCCCACAGCTTAAAGCTTGAGACTATACTTATGAAGCCCGCCTACACGGGCTTTTTTGCTAATTATCACAAATAAATATATTTTAAGTATAATTACGATTTTTTTGTTAAAATAGCCCAATTTATACTAAACTCAAAATGAAAGCCTCAGAAACGACTCTTCGTAACTTGCTAGAAGGTGGTAAACAGTTTCAAATACCTCTGTTTCAACGACCTTACTCTTGGAAACAGGAAAATTGGAAGACTCTTTGGGAAGATTTGATGAGTCTCTACAATGATGAAGTACAAGGTTCTTATTTTCTTGGTCCCATAGTCACACAAGCTGAATTAGGAACAGCTGACGGCATCACTCCATATGTTGTAATAGATGGGCAACAACGTCTTACCACCCTTAGTATTCTCTTAGCAGCATTACGAAATCATCTTAAAAAAGATGATAAACAGATGTCTGAACAGATATATGAATTTTATTTAATTAACAAATATCATAAAAATGACGATTACTTTAAAGTATTACCTACTCAAAATGATCGTGATGCATATAAAAATATAGTTGAAGCTAAAACAGCTAAAACCAAAAATCCAGAATCGCAGTCAGGACAAATAAATGAAGCTTATAATTTTTTTGATAAACGGCTGAAAGAATCTGTCCCTGAGCAAGATATACCTCTTGATTTAACAAAATTGAAAAAAATTATATTAGAGCAATTAGTTATAGTAAATATAACTTCTGATGCAAACGATAACCCATATCTTATTTTTGAAAGTTTAAATAATAAGGGAGAAGAACTAACTCAGGTAGACTTGGTTCGTAACTATATATTTATGAGGTTGCCGCATGAAGAGCGAGAAGAGATATATGAGAATGAATGGTTACCTTTTGTAGAAAGTTATAAATCTAGTGTTAGCCAAAAAGTGTATTCAGACGAATTAACAAATGCATTTTGGTTTTATCTACGTAAAGATGGTGAAGCAGTTAACCAAAAAGAAATTTACAAAAATATCAAAAAACGCTTTGATAAGTCAGAGATTGGTGTAAAGTCTGAGCTACAAAACCTTATACAGTTTGCCAAGTATTACCAGCGTCTGAATTTTTGTGAGCAAGAACCAGAGATTAAATTAAGATATTGCTTCCAGCGATTAAAAAGGCTAGACTTTACAACTTGTCATATATTCCTACTCAATGTTTATCACGAGTATGAAGAGGAACGCTTATCGCTTGAGAAGTTTGAAGAAATTTTGCGTTATCTAGAGTCTTATTTTGTACGTCGTTTATTTGCTGGAATTTCCACCAAAACTTTAGGATCAGTTTTCAATGCTTTGTACTCTGAAGTCCAGAAAGTAAATCCTAGTGATGTGGTTGATGGATTACAACAAGTCTTGAAGGGTTATGATAAGAGCAAAGTTTGGCCTGATGATGATGCATTGCGTGATGGGATTATTACCAAGGGTGTATACACTACAAGTTTAAGTGATAGAGCGAAGCTTCTTTTAGAGAGTCTAGAGTCATCTCTTACTAAAGAAAAAGTTAAGTCAGAGAGTTTAACTGTTGAACATATCATGCCCCAGACATTAAATAAAGAATGGAAAACAATGTTAGGGGTAAATCATGCTTCTGTTCAGAAAAAATGGCTACATACGTTAGGTAACCTCACATTAACAGGATATAACTCTGAGATGGGTAATAAACCTTTTTCAAGAAAGCTAGTATATTTCAATACTAGCAATTTGTCTTTAAATCATTATTTGAGACAAATAAATGTTTGGAATGAAGAAGCAATCAAAAAGCGTGCAGAATACTTAGCTGATATAGCTATTAAAGTCTGGCCTAGATAAAAAGAGTATTTCATTCAAAGAATACCAACACTTGGTTAAGTCCTTCATAGACTTGCGATCGCACCTGGTAAATTAGGGATGCGATCGCTGTAAACTGTTAAAGTCTAACTTCGTCTGAGACTACCACCTTGTTCGATGAAATTTTGCAACGAATGCAGGATAAAGTTTCTTCTCGTCAGTATTTAATGA
This sequence comes from Nostoc sp. ChiQUE02, assembly GCF_034531305.2. Taxonomy (NCBI): domain Bacteria; kingdom Bacillati; phylum Cyanobacteriota; class Cyanophyceae; order Nostocales; family Nostocaceae; genus Nostoc; species Nostoc sp. ChiQUE02. The sequence goes on along the minus strand of NZ_JAVRBN020000076.1, from coordinate 10,970 downwards.
CGCTACACGCAGAAGAAGAAATGAGCGATGACAATCTAACAATCTATGACATTGAACAAGGTATCCTCACAGGCGAAATACTGGAACGTCAAAAAGATAAAGTGACAGCAGAATCTAAATATCGCATCAGAGGTTTAACTCTTGATGCAGGGGAAGTCGAAATAATTGCCAAGCTAAGTCTAACTGGAAAACTTGTTATCATTACTGTATACATACCCTAATACCAGGAAAGCGGCAAATGCTGTGTGATATTTGTGGAAGTGAAGATGTCAAAATCCGCCAAATTACTAGAACCTATGGTAAGGGTAAAGACCTGCTAGTAATAGAAAACATTCCAGTGATAACCTGTACTCATTGCGGCGAAAGTTATTTAACTGCTGAAACTCTTCACAAAATTGAACAAATCAAAACTAACCGTAAAAAATTAGCTGTTGAACGCCCTGTAGAAGTGGCTAGTTTTGGATCATGAATAATTGCCAAAATTAAATATTGCTTGAGCTATCTACTAATACACATTTATGGACTTCTACACAACAGTTTTGCGAAAGAGTGCGGGTTATTGGGTTGCTTTATGTTTAGAAAATGGACTGGTAGGACAAGGAATAAATCAAGAAGCAGCAATCAAGCAACTTAAAGAAGCGATCGCCTCTTTTTTGTGAGTCTATAAAATCGAACCTAATATTTACCATGCTTCACTCACTATCAAAGAACTACATGAGTTTTTGAGAGTGGAAGACACTGAACCAGGCAAAGTGATAAAAGTTTTAACCCTAAGCGTTCCAACAGACTGATAATTGTATCTGCAATTGTGTTGCGATCGCACCCCTCATTCCTCAAGCGCGATTGTTAACTACTACAGCAAATTAACTAAGAGCACGTATTCGTCCTCATCCCTAGCGCCTTCTGGTAAACTTGCCAGAAGGGGAAACCAGCTTCAAAGTCCCTCTCCCAACTTTGAGAAAGGAAATTAGGTTGAGAGTCCAAAGATGTTTTTTCCAAAACGGGATGCTCCCTGATAATCAAAGATAAATGCTTGCTTTCTTCACAAGTTCCTCAAATTTTTTTGCTATAAACATAAATATAGGGCGAAATCCTTTAAGAAAGTTAAAATTCAAAACTTGCTAAACATAGTTGAGGGTTTGGTCATTTTTGACAATCTAGCATTTGGAAACCCGAAACCGTAAAGACCAATTACCAATAAAATCGGAGGTCTATATGATGTTTAAAAAGATTCTAGTTGCATTAGATCGTTCCCTAATAGGGCAACAGGTTTTTGAAGAAGCGTTGGGTTTAGCAAAGTTAACACAAGCTAGCTTAATGCTACTGCATGTCTTATCTCCCGAAGAAGAGGGTAGTCCTTACGTACCTATGCTGTCTAATATGGACTACTATCCGGGATTCAGCAGTCAAAGCTTTGAGTTATACCAAAAGCAGTGGGATACCTTTAAAAATAAAGGAATCCAGATGTTGCAATCTTTCTGTGCCCAAGCTAACACAGCAGGTGTAACTACCGGATTTACACAAAATATTGGTAATCCTGGTCGCATCATTTGTGATTTAGCTCATAGTTGTGGCGCTGACCTAATTGTTATGGGACGTCGGGGTCGTTCTGGGTTGACGGAACTATTTCTCGGTAGTGTGAGTAACTACGTTCTTCACCATTCTCCTTGTTCGGTGCATGTTGTGCATCTTTCAGTTGCTTCTAAAACAGATGAAGCTGTCAAAGAAACTACAAGCACTATCAGCTTTAACTAATTACTAACATTGTATAAATCTGAACGGCCAAACTCTGAATTTGGTTTATTCTCACCTACCTACTTCCCTCAATGTCCACAACCACTCCTTAACTGCACGGTATTGGGCTAAAATTGAGCGTAGCCCGTCGTAGACATCACTTTTTCAGTCAGAAAGGAAAAGTCTGCTATCCAAAATTAGAGTTGAGAGCGAAAAGTGGATCTATGAAAGAAGATACTGTCGAGATCGCTGGTTTTCATGCTCATGTTTACTTCGATCCCGCCAGTCGGGATGCAGCTGCGCGTGTACGTGAGGGATTGGGCGCTAGGTTTGACGTGCAACTTGGACGCTGGTTTGACAAGCCTATCGGGCCTCATCCAAAAGCGATGTATCAAGTTGCTTTCTTACCGAATCAGTTTGATAAAGTTGTTCCCTGGTTAATGCTCAATCGTGAGGGATTGGATATTCTTGTCCACCCTGAGACAGGCGATGCTGTAGCAGACCATGCAGTTCATTCCCTATGGTTAGGAGAAAAGCTAGATTTGAATATTCAGTTTCTTCGACAGCTTAATTCGACTTTATCCAATTAAGGAAAGTAGCCCTGGGGCGTGAAACTTCTTCTATTGTGACTAATTCTGGTGAAATTGAAAAAGTCTAATGTCTTAATAAATAAAGGTTTAAGCCTATGCGTAGACGCTTTTAGCGACTTGCTGTAAGCATCGCAAGAAAGGAAAAATGGATAAACTCAAGCTTAGAAGCTGACTGAAACTTAAGCTAAGTCTAGCGGAAAATTGCTCCTCTTGGGAAGACTACAAGAGGAGCAATTTTCTAAGAGAGACGTAGCATTCAACATCCGCAGGGAATTGGTATTAAACCCCTTAATTCCAGATTAATTTTTATTAACATGAACTTTGACTATAGAAATCAGGAATCCGTTTTACAGAATGTTATGCTGTTAATCAACATTTTCATAAAAAGAAATTTGTCCGATGAAAAACATCTCTGCGAAGGAAAAAGTTGCAGGAATTTCCCGATTTGGCAAAGTTAATTTCAGAGTCACGAAGAAACAGGTTTTATTTAGTACCCTTATTGTATGCCTTGGTTTGCTGGGTTTGGGTGGTTTTTGGTTTAAATCCAGATATAAATTTGATAATCAGATGAGTGTAAAACTACAAGAATTATCTAATGTTGATTATCCAGCCAATCCCGCGCCTTTAGGCAAAAACTTTCAAAGATATTCTCATAGAAAACTAATACTTATTAAGAGAGATAATACACATTTCGATTTCGTGCTGGAACCAGCAGACAAAAACACGGCAAAAATAGTTATAAAAAATGTTGATTTAGAGTTATTAGTCCCGAAAGCACCCGAATGGGTTAAAAAAGATCGAGGTTTAGAAATAATCGCTTTTACAGACCGGGAGTGGAACAGACAACAGATTAGTTTTCCTGCTAATTCAACAAATATAGAAATTGTTGGAGGAGACGGTTTTGAAAAGCAAAACCTCGTAGAGGTCGCTTTGGCTAATAATTGCTTAAATGCAGGATTTTGGGAAATTTTACTTTTCACTAAAGATGATGGTAATAAATCCCTTTATTATCAAAGTTGGTTTACTTTCCCGATGGGACATTACAAAAATATTTTTGAAAATATTAATAATATTTCTTATTGGCAGCATTGGTGGAGATTAGAACACTGGCAAGATCCAAGTGGCACAATAATAAAGACTAATCTTCTGAGAAATGTAATTGACCAAAAAGAAGTTGCTACTCAGTTCCCTCTTGATGAAAAGATAATTGTATCGGGAGAGCAAAGTAGAAAAGTTAGAACTACACTTGCGTCAAACATCACAACTTGGAAAGATTTTTTCAACACTAAAAATGAAATCAAATTTGCAAGTTTTCGCCCACCAGGATTTTACGATCAAAATAAGCCTTGGGGAAATCAATACTGGAGAATAGGCAAATTTGATAAAGCTATTTTAAGGAACATTAAACCGATTGGCGTTGAACAAAATTTACAGGAAATTGAGCTAGGATTTACAGATACCAAGACTGGTGAACAAAATAGATTATTCATCAGTGGCATTAATCTGAAAACCCTTCCTCAATTGTCTATGGAAGACTATCCTAAAGGCTTATATATGCCGATGGGAATTGGGATACCTCCTTTTTATCAAAGCTATGATGAATTAACGAAAAATCATCCAGATGTCAGCCCCTACTTCAGTTTTTTACTAGATTCACAGGAGCGTTGGATAGATCATCACCATTTAGCAGTTGATGGTTCAGTGATGCACCTTGATAAAGATAACCCAAATCTTTTGCATCTTTACTTGCTATCCTACGAAAGGAATACTTTAATAGCTCATTTTTTGATCAATTTAAAATAGATATATATTTTCTCTTATTCTCTAGTAAGAGAATGAAAATCTTCACCTATGAAATTCAAGCAACTGATTGACTTTAAGATTTAGTCAATCAGTACTTGCTTAAGTAAAGCTATCCACATATCAGATGGATCTGAGTAATAATCAATTTCTTCAACTTGATATTGATAAGATTCACAACCTTGTCGTAAAATAATGCGATCGCAGGGTTTGATGCCTCTCCCTACTCCAGTCATGTACCCAATCATTCCTTCATTGATCCGCTCAAATACGTAGTCACTTCCCCAAACTTGTTGGCTGTAATCATGGATTTTATTCTTTTGTTTTAATGGATTAGCTGGAGAACTAACCAGAGCTAATTTATTTAAAAAACTGAAACTTAAATTCATACCAGTTCTGATTGAAGAGAAGGCACTTAAAAATAGTTGGAAAATATGATTAATAATTCAAAACTTAGTTATTTTAAGACTTAATTCTGAGATATCAATGTTTAATTTATACTAAATTTATTTCCTGTAAAATAAACTCTTGATGCCATTGTGATGCTATATATCAGGTAAAAATTCACTATTGTTAATATTATTAACTAGTTTATTACCTTATTACCTTTAATCTTAAGTATCTCATACAACACCAGAGGTAATAGCAGCTATTGCTTTACTATTAATTTAAATTTACAGTACTATTAACCGCAGATTCAACTGTAAAATCACCTAATTATTGGACAAGATTTGGTCAGATTTGAGTTTTTTTTGCTTAAATAGAGAAGATTAATTTATAAAACTTTTATGTCTTAAAATGTTGTTACTATATCTTTTTTAAAATAAATAGACTTTAGTCCCTACTCACCGTTTTTAGGGCTACATCTACCTGTTTCAGTAGCACTTTTGAGGTGGAAGAGTTATCTAAAACGACATCTGCATGAGCCACTTTTTCTTCGATAGATAATTGGCTGTTGATCCGAGCTTGTGCCTGTTCTCTATTTAAATGGTTTCGTTGTATCAATCTTTGTAGTTGTTGCTCTTGGGAACAATGCACTACCCAGATTTCTGTAACCAAATCAGTCATCCCAGCTTCAAATAATAGAGGCACTACTAACACCAGTGTTTGTGAGGAGGACTGGGCTATTGCTTTGAGAAAGCGATCGCGCACATCAGGATGAATCAAATTGTCTATCCAGTTGCGTTCATCTTGACGATTAAAGATAATTTCGCCTAGCTTTTGGCGGTTGAGGCTGCCATCTGGTAGTAAAATTTGTTCACCGTAACGTTGAGCGATCGCACCCAGAATCGGCGAACCTAAAGATACTGCCTCTCTAGCATAAATATCTGCATCCAAAATCGGCAGGTTATAAGCGCTAGCTAAATAATTGGTGACAGTGGTTTTGCCTGTGGCAATACCGCCAGTTAAGCCGATTATACGTTTTGTCATTAGTCACTTGTACTGAGTGAAGCCGTTGGCGCAGCCTCTCGTAGAGAAGTATTAGTCATTAGTTATTAGTCAAGAGTTATTCTCCCGCCCTCCTCTACCTCCTCTGCTCCCTCATCTAAGAATTGGTTGCCCATCTGATCAGTGCTTGGGTTAAACCATCTAAAGTATATTCTTCAGCTTCTACATCGACACGTCCGAATAAAGCATGACAAGTTTTGGAGGTTTGGGGGCCGATAGAGGCAATACAAACTCCTTCTAAGAATTGGCTAGCATCAGAGTTGTTGAAAAATATATTGTTACTAAGTTGACAGAAAAATTGCACAGTTTTAGAGCTGGCAAAGGTAATCACATCTACCTTACGGTTTTGGAGAGCTAATTTTGCCGCAGGTGGAATACCACTAGGACAACAAGATTGATATGCGGCAACTTCCATCACCTTTGCTCCCTTGAGAGTTAATTCCTTAACTAAAATTTCTCTTCCGCCGCTTTCAACTCTGGGAAATAAAACCTTTTTACCATCCAGTTTATCTGGGAAACTTTCCACTAAAGAATCGGCAACAAAGTTCGGGGGAATAAAATCTGCTTGGAGAGAGCGTTGTTTGAGACTTTGAGATGTTTTCTCGCCAACGACGGCAATTTTGACGCCAGCTAAGGCACGGGTATCTTTACCTTGGACAGTTAGCCTTTCAAAAAAGTAGTCTATGCCATTGGTAGAAGTGAGAATTAACCAGTCGAAGTCAGATAAATGAGCGATCGCATCATCCAAAGCTTCCCAACTCGAAGGCGGGCCGATTTCTAAGGTAGGCATTTCGATGACTGTTGCACCTAATGCCATGAGGCGATCGCTAAATTGACTCGACTGGCCAACTGAACGTGTCACCAAGATAGTTTTACCAGTAAGGGGAAGGGAAGATAGGAGCAAGTTGCTTGACATAACAGGGGGGCTAGAAGTTTTGGCTGTAGTCGAATCCTGACAATCTATTTTCTCAGGTTGTAAGTACTTCCGTAGCCCAACAACTTCGCCAATCACAATTACCGCTGGAGAAAGGGATGATTCGGTGGTTTGTTCTAGAATATTGCCCAGTTGCGCTGTCCAAATTTGTTGATCGGGAGTTCCTGCCCAACGGATGATGGCAATGGGTGTTAAGTGCGATCGCCCGTGTCGCACCAGTTGATCTACAATCTCTGGCAGATGTTGCCCTCCCATCAAAATTACCAGTGTCTCTAAGCGTGACAGTGCCTCCCAGTCTAAAACCTCTGGTTCATGAGCTGTAAATACTGCAAAACACCGGCTTAAAACCGGATCTGTCAAGGGAATTCCTGCCAACAAAGGTGCTGCAAGGGCTGAGGAAATTCCTGGTACCAGTTCAAAATCACAACCAGATGCTTTCAACGCTTCAATTTCGGAAGTGCAACGCCCAAAAATCAACGGATCGCCTGATTTGAGCCGTACGACTTGTTTTCCGTGCTGGGAATGCTTTACCAGTAACTTGTTAATCTCTGCTTGGGTTGTACTGGGTTTGCCACCGCGTTTGCCGACATCCAACTTCAGGCAATCATCTGGTACGCACTGCAATAATTGAGCATCTACTAAAGCATCGTAGACTAATACCTGAGCCGTAGCTAAGAGATTGTAAGCTTTTACTGTTAGGTATGCCACATCTCCAGGCCCAGCACCTACGAGGTAGACTTTGCCCCTTTCTTGAGTCATTGCTTTGATTTAGTAAGTCAGCACAATTTAAAGTTAACTCGTTAGGGTTGTTAAGAGTCAAGAGTTAAGAATCAAGAGTTATTCTTTCCAGCGTCTTGAATTGGAGTGGGAAGCGGGAAGAGGCAGAGGGACACAGAGCAGAGGAGAAAGAGATAATTTTTTATTCTCCCCCTTGCCCACCTGCTCCCTGCTCCCCTGCCTCTTTCCCATGCCCCATGCCCTTTATTCAATTTATTCGCGTATTAATTTTTTGGATTAGCTGATCAACTTGCTCAACCATCTCCTTGTTTTCCTCTACTTGGAATAACTCTCTGGCTTTTTTGAAATTGAAAATCGCTTCTTCTATCTGTTGTTCCCTTCCCAGAGTGATGGCCAGATTATAGTAAGCATAAGCATCGTTGGGTACGAGGCTAATGGCTTTTTTGTAATGTGCGATCGCTTCTTGTGGCTTGCCTTGATCGTCCATCGCATTTCCCAAACCCGTATAAGCTTGTGCATGTTTCGGATCAAGGCGAATCGCTTGGGTATATTCGGCAACTGCTTCTGCTAGCTTGTCTTGAGCGTATAAAGCACTTGCTAAATTATAGTGAGCGTCTGCATACTTGGCATCGAAATTTATGGCTTTTTTGTATTGGGCGATCGCTTCTTCTAGTTGGCCTTGAGCATACAGAGCATTTCCCAAGGCGTTATAACCTGCTGGATTTTTCGGATCGAAGCCAATAGCTGCTGTATATTCGGCAACTGCTTCTGTTGGTTTTCCTTGAGCGTACAAGGCGTTCCCTAAGTAATAGTGAGCGTCTGCATACTTGGGATCGAAGCTAATGGCTGTATTGTATTGTGCGATCGCTTCTTCTAATTTACCTTGAGTGTACAGAGCATTTCCTAAGTAAAAGTGAGCCTGAGGATACTTAGGATCGAGGCTGATGGCTTGATTGTATTGTGCGATCGCTTCTTGTGGTTTACCTTGATCGTCGAGAGTCTTTCCCAAAGCAATATAAGCTTGCACAAATTTTGGTTCTAGTTCAATTGCTCTCCGAAAAGCCGCTTCTGCTCCTTTTAAATCTCCTTGTCTTTGAAGATTGCTTCCTTGCTCAAAGTTAGCAACTGCCCTTTTGTTCTGAGGAAGTGCTGCTTGACTTGAGTCTGGAATTTTTGATAAAACAACGCCAATATCTTTACCAAACGCAGTATTCCCACTACTCAAACACAAGCAGATAATAGCTGCTACCAGTAGATTATTTTTTTTCAGCATTTTTATTACCTTATCTGCTTGGTTTACATATAATATCAAGTTCGGCTAATTGCCATCATCAAAACACCCCAGCCCCTCCCAGCTTGCTCTAAAGGGAACAAAAGTGCAGCTTTGGTGGGGTTCTAGCAGGAATTATAAGTGATTAACCTAACTTGATACAAGTGTACTCTCATAGAAGTGTCCATTTGTACACAATAGATAGTTTTTTATTAAGAATAAAAAGTCGTTTTACGAACAAAGTAAAATAGTGTAGTTGGAATCGAATAATAAGCTAGTGCAATGAACGAGTCAGATAATATGTGTAATCAAACTAAATTTGTTTGCCATAGATAGCAGTGTCATGTGGAATAAATGATCCTGATGTAAAAAAGTTAGTCTACAATTCTGATATTATGTCTGACATAAACATTTGATTTTTTTATATTATAAAATCTACTACTAAATCTCTGTCCTCGCTTGATCCTATTCTAGTACTAAAATATTACTGATACTGTGTGTCTAATTCTTGTACTCCTTAAGGAGACTATAATATATGTTTACAAAAAAAAAGCTGTTAGTTTCTTAGATGTTTTGCAAAAAGACAAGGTTTTAAAATTCCCCAAATTTTATCCTCTAAACCATAAATCAATTCCTTGTGGCTATGGAGCTTGTAGCGCATCAGATTGTAATTGTCAGGGCTACGAAGGTAGCAGTCAAACTTGCGAAAATTGCGGACATAATTACAGCAAACATTGATAAATTTCAAAATAAAAACCACTCTCACCGTAATGATGGGAATGGTAAAAAATTAGGAGACAGAACAGGAAAATTTAATCTCCACAATTCTTACTCTACTTAAGATTCACTTGACTTAGCACTCATTTTATCTAACAGTTGAGTGATTTTTTTAGCTTTTTCAGGTTGGCGCTGTTTTTGTAATAAATCTTTAGCTTGTAGCAGGTTAGTTTTAGCTTCTTCTTCTCGCTCTTGCTGCATGAGAATATTCGCCAGACGCAAGTAAGCATCAGGATTTTTCGGACTGCGGCGAATTACTTCTCGGAATAATTCTGTTGCTTCTTCTACTCGACCTTGCTGGTTTAAAACATCTCCCAAAAACAAGCGCACCACATCATTAGTAGAGTTGAGGGAAATCACTTTGCGAAAGGCTGCTTCTGCACCTTGGTAATCTTTTGCTTGAGCAAGATTGATTCCTTTTTGAAACAAGTCTGAGGTAATCAAGGTTTTCCAAGCGAAATAACCAAGGATTGATAGACTGAGAATAACTACAACAGCAGCGATAATCGAACTAGTGGGAAAGGTTTCTAGCATTGTCTAAGCCAAAAGACAGGCGATAGGAAAAATCAGATATTCCATAAAAAAGAGTTTCCAGATAAATTGGTAGAATTGAGCGATCGCACTTTTATCTTGTAAGTCTACCGTCAAACTCCGCAACCATAGCCAAACCAATAGCCCCAAATGAGCGACTACCAGGAATATGGGGTTAACTGAGGCGACGCGTAGTACCCCAACCAGAATTATCCCCAGATAGCAGGTAGTTATTACCCAAAGAGCCAGATTGAACACAGCTTGCGGGCCGAGTTGGATCGTGAAAGTAGTAATATTGTAGAGGCGATCGCCTTCCATATCCGGAATATCTTTAAAAATGGCGATCGCAAAGGTAAACACCAAAATAAATAACGTCAGCACCCACACCACAGGCGGAATTGTTTGGCTTTGTTGCAACGCCCAACTGTAGTGCAGATATAGCCCTAAGTTAACAATCGTACCGCGCACCGAAAAAATACACAGCGCGGCCCAAAAGGGAAACTGTTTCAGGCGAATTGGCGGTAAAGAATAAGCAGTACCAATAGCCAAACTAATCGCCACCATACCAAATAAGAACGGTCCAGTTAGCCACGCCACAACTAGCGCCAAAATCCCAGTCAAAGCAACAATTAATTGCCCAGTTTGCTGGGAAAATTCACCAGATGCTAGGGGTAAATGAGGCTTATTAATCTTGTCAATTTCAACATCTTCTAATTGATTCAGCCCCACAATGTAGACATTACCACACAGACAAGAAATCCATGCGCCGAAAACAGGGAGTAGGCTTGCCGTGAGCGTAGTCGAATGGGAGTGGGGAGTAGGGAATAGGGAAACAGTATGATTACTAATGGCAATGGCAATTAAATATAAACCCAAAACACTCAGACTTGTACCAATAATCGTGTGAGGGCGAGAGAATTTCCAGAAAGCGTATAACCAATTGAAGGATGATGGAATAGGTTTGTCTGGTAAAGGGCTGTTTTGAGAACTCTGGCTCATGAGTAGCTTAGATACAGTATTCTGGCTTGTTGTTAATCATTGTCACAGAATTTGGTCATTAACTGTATTTTCGTAGTGGCGTGGCAAGGCTAAATTGTTGCAAAAAAATTTGTAGGTTGGGTTGAGGAACGAAACCCAACACTCCTAT
>NZ_JAVRBN020000075.1:0-19705 GCF_034531305.2 Nostoc sp. ChiQUE02 | reverse complement strand
AGAACTGATGAAGTCTTGAAATTTAATTCTTAATTCTTTTCTTTTTACTTTTACCTTTTGACTTACTAGCCCCTGCTCCCTTATCCCTTCATTCCTTACTGCTCAAAACTTGTAACTCAAAACCTGAATTTCCCCATTTTCCGGTAATTTACCAGGGCTAATGGAAATACTATCTCCATTGCTACGCCGGACTGTCATACCTTGCATCAAAGTCAAAAAATTATCCAGTGGCGAAAGATCGCACTTAGCAGCATCAGCGGCTTGTGTGCGGTAATGAGTCGGAATCACCAACTTGGGATTTAATACTTGAACAGCCTGCTTTGCTTCCTCAGCATTGTAGGCTTTTGCACTGCCTCCCACTGGAATAAACGCTACATCGGGACGCCCCATCAGGATTTTTTGCTCAATAGAAATGGGTGCAGCGGCTCCGCCCAAGTGGAGGATGTTAATTCCGCCTTGCTTCCAACTCCAAGCAGTATTTGAGCCAAACTGCCTACCATTTTTGCGATCGTGGTCTATGGCAACTCCTTGGAACTTAATACCTTTGAACTCATAAACTCCTGGTTCGTAAATGAGTTTTGCATTTCCCGGTAGTACGTCCACAGCACCTTCATCCAGCAGTTGGCTGCTAATCAGTACCAAATCTACTGCAACTTTTGGTGGACGATACCCAGCAGTACAGCCGACCGCCCGGAATGGATTGACGAGAATTTTCGCACCGCCACCAGTAAAAAGAAAGCAAGTATGACCCAACCACTGAACTGATAAACCGCTAGATTGTGCGTCAGCTTGAGATTCAGAACCCAAGTTAGTAACCAAAGCTGTGACTAACCCCGCCCCAGCATAGCCCATCAACTGTCGTCGTTTCATTAATTATGCTCTTGACTGTAACTGTTCCAGAAAATTTCCCAATAACTGTTTTCCTGAAGATGTCAGGACACTCTCTGGGTGAAACTGGACGCCCTGAATATGAGGATAGTTCCGGTGTCGCACTCCCATAATGGTGTTATCTTCAACCCAAGCGGTGATTTCTAACACATCTGGGCAAGTCTCACGTTCTATCACCAAACTATGATACCTGTTGGCGGTTAAAGGATTTTCTAATCCCCGAAAAACCCCCACCCCAGTGTGAGACACCTGAGAGGTTTTGCCATGCATCAACTCTGGAGCAGAAATTATTTTACCACCGAACACTTGACCGATGCTTTGATGTCCTAAACAAACACCCAAAATTGGCAACTCTTGACCTAGCTGTTCAATCAACTCTAGGGAAATGCCGGCATCTTCCGGGCGACCAGGCCCAGGAGAAATAACCACGGCTTCCGGCTTTAACGCCCGGATCTCATCTATGGATATCTTGTCGTTACGAAAAACTTTAATATCATCTGCCAGTGGGAACTCTGCTGCCAATTCTCCCAGATATTGCACTAAATTATATGTAAAACTGTCGTAATTGTCGATAACTATAATCAAAGCTCATCACTCCTGGTTTTTAGCACTTATCAGTTCCAAAAAGCATAGATAAATATCTCATACTATTTATTCACTAGGTGTAAAAATAACATTGACGTGGATTCGTAGATATAAATCAGCTACTCTACGACCAGCCACTACCTAAAGATTACCAAGTAATCCTTTAGCCAGGACGCTGGGCACGATCGCATTACTTGATTTTGAATTGCTGATAATGTCTTCTCCAAAGGGGATTCTGACAGAGGATGATCCTCTTACCAAGTCACTTGGCGATGCCTGCGGCGGGCTAGACCTACGTAAATCACGTCTACAAAGCAGATATAATTAACCTTACCAAAGGAGGGAGCAAGAGCGTACCAGCTACCAGCACCGCTACTAAAGCAGAGACAAGGACTGCACCAGCAGCACAATCTTTAGCAATTTTTGCCAAATCATGGTATGTCTGCTTAACCGTTAAGTCCACAAGGGACTCGATTGCTGTATTCAATAACTCTAATGCCAAAACCAAACCACTAGTTATACCAATTACCGCTATTTCCACGGCTTGCAGATGCAAAAAAACGCTTAAACCGATAGCCAAAGCACAAACACTTACGTGGATGCGAAAATTACGTTGAGTTTGAAAACTATAGCTGATTCCAGCCCAGGCATATTTAAAGCTAACAAATAAATTAGAGGCTACTTTCCAAGAGAATTCCCGTTCGTTAGACACCAGTGTTTGTAACGAGGTAGGCGTTGGTGATGAAGAAATTTTTTGGGACATAGACTTAAAAATACAAAAACAGAGTTGCTACAGTGGGAATATTCGCCGATCTTAATGGCAGAATTAACTTTGAGGCAATCTTTAGGCAATTTTCCACAGAAGTATTATAAAAGTATTACCCAAAATTAACATTCAGGATACACAAGCTACTGCCATTTAATGTCAATAGCAATACCTATTGCGTTCAGCAATAACACTTGCTGTTTTAACATTCGCTCCAAACTTTCTTCATCAGGATGATCCCAGCCCAAGAGGTGCAATAAACCGTGAGCAGCTAACCAGGCTAGCTCAGTTGGTAAGCTATGTTCCTGCTGTTGAGCTTGACGTTGTGCTGTATCTATAGATACAATAATGTCACCTAAGTATAATGGTACAGAAGCAAGCATTTCTTTGCTTTGAGGAAAATCAACCTCCAAAGCAGCAAAAGCTAAAACGTCTGTCGGCTTATTTTGTTGACGATACTGGGCATTCAATTCTTGAATTTGCGCGTCATCTGTCAAACGCAGCCCGATTTCATAACTTGGTGCTGGCGGAATATGAGGGTGAAGTATTTCCAACCAGTCATTAAACCAATTTTCCCAAGTCTCAGGAGTAATTCGGGCATCAGTGTCCCCAATATTTACAGATGTTGTCGGGGACAACTCGTAAAAATAATCCTCCACATATAGTTCAACTCTCAGGGGCACACAGTCTCCTAGTCTGAGGTTTACAGTTTGTCGTTAGTGAGTTAAGTAAGCAAGACCAACAAGGAGAGCTAAAAGCCCTACGGCAGTCAACGCAAAATGCTTCAGGGAAGTTCCACCCTTCCGCACCATGTTACGCATGGCGAGTTTTACGTAGCTAGGTTGAGGTTCTGTTGAAGGAGAGTTGCTCATAGTTTTTTGTCCACAGACTCTTTTATAACTGTAACAGTTGGTCTGGGATAGAATTGCGATCGCCTGTATATTACTAAGGAATTTATCGCGGGTACTATGCGATGTCTACGACGGGCTACGCCTACGCGCCAATTGAAATACTAAAAAATAAATTACAAGTACTAAGTAATGTTAAAAAATTTCCTTAGTACTTGTAACTAATCCCTAATTATGGAAAAGTGCTTTCTACTAATTTATTTTCTTGGCGCAGATAAGCTTGAATGAATGTATCAAGTTCGCCATTCATCACATCGCCAATCGCTGTTGTTTCTGTATTTGTACGTAAATCTTTCACCATTTGGTAAGGGTGAAACACATAGTTACGGATTTGGTTTCCCCAGGAGGCTTCCACCATATCGCCACGAATTTCAGCAATTTCTTGGGCGCGTTGCTCTTTGGCTATGACCAAAAGCTTTGCTTTGAGGCGATTTAGGGCTTTCTCTTTATTTTGCAGCTGCGATCGCTCTTCTGTACAGCGCACAGCAAGACCAGTAGGAAGGTGAACAATCCGCACCGCAGTTTCTACTTTGTTGACATTCTGCCCACCTTTACCACCAGACCGAGTTGTGGTGATTTCCAAATCTTTATCTGGAATATCTAATTGCACAGAGTTATCAATCTGCGGCATTACTTCCACCCCTGCAAAACTGGTTTGTCGCTTGCCGTTGGCATTAAAAGGTGAAATCCGCACTAAGCGATGTGTACCCATTTCTGAACGCAAGTAACCATAGGCATAGCGACCAGTAATTTCTAGAGTTGCCGATTTAATTCCGGCTTCATCACCCTCCGACTCTTCAGCTAAAGTTACCTTATAGCCGTGAGCTTCGCCCCAACGGGTGTACATTCGCATCAGCATAAATGCCCAGTCTTGAGCATCTGTGCCACCAGCGCCAGCACTAATCGTCAGTACAGCACCTTCCGCATCATAGGGACCAGAAAGTAACTGTTGTAACTCCCACTGGTCAAGGTCACGATTCAGTTTAGTGATGGTAGATTTTGCTTCTTGGAGTAGTGCTTCATCGGTTTCTAACTCCAACAACTCAACAACAGCCTTAGTATCTTCTAGATTGGCGTGCCAGCGATCGTATTGCTGGAGGTGGGCTTTCAGGTCGTTGAGTTCTTGTAGGGTTTGTTGGGCTTGGGTTTGCTCATTCCAAAATTCTGGTTGAGCGGATATTTTTTCGAGGTCTTGAATTTTGGCTGTCAGTGCAGGTACGTCAAAGATAGTCCTGGGTTTTACCCAGGCGGCCAGACAACGTTTCGATTTCGCGTTTGAGTTCTAGGACATCCATAATGCTTGCTGTAATGATAGATAGAGCGCTTTGGATTGAGAAACCGCTCTTTATTCTACTTGTATCTATTAATTTTAGCCGTAGTTGGGCAATTTCTCTTTGCGCCACTTGTATTAAGTTACAAAAATTACTTGGAATTATCAAGCGCTTCTTTGCCCACTGAAGTAGTGTTATTTAGCTGTTGCAGATAAGCTTTGATAAAAAAATCAATTTTACCGTCTAATACCTCTGTTGCAGCAGTTGTTTCTACATTGGTACGTAAATCTTTTACCTTGGTGTAAGGATGCAAGATGTATTCACGGATAAGCTTGCTGGATAGAGATTGTATGAGCCGAGGTTGAATTGCTTCAACTTGCTGGACATTTTGGGTTAGTGCGTAGGCGTAGCCAGCCGTAGGCATCGCAAACAATTTACTCTTGAGAATAGCCAAGGCTTTCTCTTTGTTTTGCAGCTGGCTACGCTCTTGATTACAAGATACACTAATCCCAGTAGGAATATGAACCATCTTTACCCATGTTTCTGTTCGGTTGACATTCCCCCGATGGCGATAAAAAGTAATTTCCAAATCCTTCTCTGGAATCTCAAAATCAATAGACTTATCTAAAATCGGGCTGACTTCTACGCTGGCTAGGCAAGTATGCCGTTTCCCATTGCCATAAACAGGAGAAATTCGCTCTATTCTTGCATGAGTTCCTTGTTCCGATTTTAGTCAGCCATAAGCATAACGCCCTATAATTTCTAGGATGGCATGTTTAACCTCTCCTAAATCACCTGCTGACTCTTGCACTAGATATACTTTATGATTATGATTTACTGCCCAACGATGGTATAGCTGCAATAACATCGTTGCCCAGTGTTCGGCATCTATACCTCCAACCTCAGCCGTAATTGTCAAAAATGCCCCCTTTTCATCGCAGGGGTCTGACAGTAATTGGTGGATTTCTACTATTTCGAGTTCTTCCTGTAGTTGGGTAAGGTTGGTTTGTACCTCTTGCAACAATTCCTCATCAGCAGATAATTCTAGTAGTTCTAGTGCAGCCTTGATATCATCTAGAATGAAGTGCGATCGCTGATATTGTTTCTTTATAGCGTTGAGGAAATCAATTTCTTGAAGTATCTGATAAAAACTGGCAGAATTATGCCAGAAAGTAGCTTGAGAAATCAATTGATTCAACTCTTCAATTCTTGCACTCAGTTCTGGCAGGTCAAAGACAGCCTTCAGCCTTGGTCAAGATATTAGACAACTTTTCTACTTCAATTTTGATATTTGAGAGTTCAAGCATAGTTTTGCTCACTTGATACTTAACGTATCTATATATCCTATATTAAAACGATGAAAAAACCGTGGTTACTAAAAATTTAACCACGGTTTTTGCTTTATAAAACTTTACTTGTTTTATTGCCTACAGGCAATTAATCGCGGCCATTTATGGCAATTAGTAACCGTAAGATAAAGACGAACAAGTTGATGTAAGTTAAGTACATCGACAAAGCAGCAGGTAGATATTGGTCATCGCTGTAAGTGCGGGGCAAGATGTAGAAATCGACGACAGAAACCCCAACAAACAGAAATACTCCTAAACCGGAGATGGCAATTTCTAACCAATTTGGAGTGTAAACACCAAACATGGCAAACCCAAATTGGGCAAGGCACACAACCACCAAGGCGATAACGCCGAGATTGATGGTTTTCGTCAAAGCCATCCCATCTTGTTCAGAAAGATTTGAACCAATTTGACGGGCGAAAATAAAGGTAACGCCACAACCAAGGGCAGCTAAACCAATGCCTTGAATGCCAACACCTTGGGATCTCAAAGCGACAAATACCAAGCCACTGAGGGTATATCCAGACAAGAGGCTATAGGTTGCCAACAGGGGTAGTGCAAGACCCTTGTTACCTTTTTGGGCAACATTTTGGGCAACAAAGAACAAAACTAGCTCCAAAATGACCGCACCAATGAAGGTGGGAAAGAATATTTCGGGATTAGCACGGATAACTCCCAAACCGCCGTAGGTTCCTAATGCCGTTAGCACCAATCCACCACCGACGTAAGGGAGGGCATTGGCAATCACGTTTGGGCCAACGAGGGCGTGAGATTTAGCCTCACGGATAGCTTCACGAAAATTACTGGTATTGCTCATATTGAAAAACTGTTTTTTAGGAAAACGTTGTGCTTATTCCTATTGTTACCAATCTTTGCGGTTAACAGCCAAGGATTTAATATTGTTGCAAAATCTGAAAGGTAGCTTCGTTGTTAAAAATTGGAATCGTCACTTTCTGAGGATTCCACTGGATCTTTAGTACTGATAGCATACTCTTTAGCCTTGATTGCAAAGGGAAAAGGCAAAGGTAGAACAACATCATTGGCAAAATAAGGCCAGCGACTTCTGAGAGAGTGGACAAAGTCAGCTAGCTTGTCGCCCTTGATTTCTGGGTGATGAATCAAGGCTATTTCTAAGATTCTGGCTCTTCCAGGTTGCCTGCTGCCATTATCAAGGCGAGACTGATTTTTTTGTAATATTGTTGTGCCTCGTTCAGTATACAACGCCTTTCTAACGCTCAGGTAGAGCGATCGCTCCCCATCATCACACACACCTCGCCATCGGTAAACACCACTGGTTCGGCTCCCAGAAGCATCTTTAACAATAGCGACTGGTACTTCACCATTATCTGCAACTCGTAAGCGCACAACCCACAGACGGTTGATTTGTTCTTGGGAAAGGTACTGTTTTAGTGCTTGTAGTGGATCATTCACTAAATTTTGATTTTGTAGCCAGTTCAGCATTTTGCGGGCATTTAGTGCCTCTGCCATGAACAGTACACGCGGGGGTTTACTATCAGTAATTGGAGTATTTAAACACTCTTGCAAACATTCAGCAACGAATTTATTGATTAGCCTTTGTTCTTTCGTTTGCTCTTTACGCTTTTGTTCATCATCAAGCTCTTCATTACTTTCATCATAAGAGTTAGAATCCCAGTCTTCATCAAGAAGATGCGCGAGTCCAACAGGATATGATATCCAGCCTTGTTCTTTAAATAAATCAGGAGTTGTTAATTCTACTTTAGCTGTTATTGGATTAACTCTGATCATCAAAACAACAGTTTTGGGAATATTTTCGGCATTGGTTTTGCGGGTGCGGCGTAGGACATAAAAGCATGTTAACCAAACATCAGGCTCAATGCCATCTTTTTTGAGATTAATTAAAGGAGTATCAGGTAAAATCCCAAATTGTCTTAGTAAGTCTGATACTGCTCGTTTTACTGGTTCCAAACCAGATTTCTTCAGTTTTTCTGCATCATTTTCGGTGGTTATTCGGTGAATATGTTGATTGAGATAGCCTGCCTTCATTGCTCCAATTCGCCATGCCAACTTGGGATCAGCCTCGGATATACGAGGTTTCGGTCTAATTTCGATTAAAGCCGCACTTAGTTCTTTAGTTTGGGGTAGAAACGTAGTAATTTGATTAATGCGTTCTACTAATAAATTAGGACGTTGCTGTTGATAAGTTTTCCTAACCTCAGAAAAATGTTGAATTTCTAGGTCTTGTGTGAGGTCGCCAACGTGTTGAATCTTGATACACAACGAACCGTGGGAACCTTGATAGATGTTTTCTACTTTTGTGGGTGATAAATACAGTAATTGGCAAATTTCAGCAATCAGTGCATCACGACATTGTGGAGTTTCCCACAAAACAAGTATGGTGCGAAGAGGATTTTTAGCTTCACGAAATACCGCTGGTGCTGCTAATTTTGGTCGCAGCATTGGGGTGTGTGAATGATTGGGGTCGTCAGATTTCTTGGCTTTTTTAGGCTTGGTAGATTGGATATCTTTGTCAGCAAGGAGAGGAACAATTTTCTGCTTGGGTTTCTCTAAAGGCCAGAAAATAAAAATGTTACCTGTCACCCTCTCAGCCTCACCGACTCTCTGAACAGGGAGATGTGCTTCAATAGCTTGATCTAAACTAGCCAAATCTTGTGGACTGACACCAGGAAAACACGGTGGTTCCCCTAATTTAGAAGTGTAGGCGATTGCAGCCTGAATACCACTAGGAATTGTGTTTACACCTGACCAGTTATAATTTGGGTTAGAAACGAAATTATTTGCGTCAGGAAGTTGAGAGTCATTGAGAGAAAGAAGATTGCTGATGGCTTGAGGCCATTTCATTTCCTTTCCATAACGGTTAATCATCAGTGGAATAAAGCAAAAGGTTTGGCGTTGTCCATCTAACCAGCGACGGTTATCACCAATATGAGCTTTCACGCCTGGATAAGGTACATAATTCAAAGGTTTTGTCAGCCAACGTCGAATTGATAAATGATGATAAACAATAGGTTTTTTGCGCCAGGGAACTGTTTGCAAAACAAACTCAAGAACAAATGATATATAGGCTGTTTCTGTTGTTTCCTTTCCTTTAGTTACGGTAACTTCAGTGGGAGGCCATGACATCAACTCAGCACCTTGGAGGCTTACTACTCGGTAAAATGTCAGTTGATACTGCTCATCAACGCCAAAAGAAACTGTTGGTTTTTGGAGAAACTTCTCGGCAAGGTAATCTGGAATTGCTTGGTAAAGGTTGCTTGTTTCGACTTTGTTTTGAGGATGGAGTAATTCATAGCTTTGTGAATTTCCCCATTGCCAGTCATCATTATTCAAATTTGCAAGCTGTGACTCAACATCTTCCAAGAAACTAAATTCTTCTATCAACCAATCTTTGATCAAATTACCTAAGTCAGAAAGGTCAGAAAGTCCTGTGGTTCCTGTTGCTAACAGCCAAGGTACATTGTCTTTTTGCCAGCCATTACGCAAAGTCTTGATAATTTTAGGAAAACTACCAACTACCAGGGGATCGAGGGAATAAACTGGTACAGCCCGATAACTTTTACCTTGGAGTCTGGCACGCTGTTGAGCAAGGTTGTTGGTGACTTGTCGCCATCTTGTAGGGACATAGATTGCATAAAGTTCGCATGTTGGATTCGTTGCAGTAAGTTCCCAAGCACCAGGAAGAATAATTTTAGTCATAGTTTAAGTTTCTTTCTCTCATTTGTTTCAACGCAGTTAAAAAAGCTCCATAGAGCGATCGCGCCAGCACATCCTCACCTTCTACACAGGGTTCCAGCACCTTGATAATGGCAACCAAAAGTGAAGTGCTTTCACTGTCTTGTTCGCCAATGGCTGAATTTGGGGCGAATTTCACATCTATAAAATGGACTACTGCTGGTACTCCACCACGTACCAAACGCCCGATGATTTGCCAGATACTCACTAACTGAGTCCAGCAAAGTACCGATCGCTCTCCTTGTGTTAGTTGCTTAAAAGCCCATGCTGTGTAGTTCAGATTGACCATTTCGGCAACAGCATTCTGGTAGAAAATATCTGCAACCTGAGTCAGGGTTAGGTTCATCGATATTGATTGAGCTTCTTTATAAAGAGTGGAGTCTTTTTCGTGTTTCAGCGCCCAAGCGTTGAGTTGCTGAACAGTAGATTGCCAGTTATCAGGTACTGGCATAGGTCTGTTGAGGAACAGCACTGCACCAAATGCAGCTTTTCCTAGAGCATTCAAGATGTTGTGACCCCGCTCTAGAGCCATCAAAGGAGCAACTACAATTTGGGTGGGTAAATGCTGTAAATTCCTGATTTCGCTTCGCAGAATCCCATGAAGATGAGTAGGAGCATTGTCGCGGCGGAGGGTAGCAATACCGTCATCGTTAATATTTACATCGAAACGGTAGCGCGATTGTAAGATAGACGTGACCCATTCGGATTCATCGTAGCTACCCACGACAATCAAGATGCGATCGCGATCGCTCCACCATTCAGGTTGCTGTTGTTTTCGCTGTTCTAAATCCTCAAATACCCCATCTAGAAAACTCTCTGCACCTCTTACCGAGTAGCACATAGCCTCCACCATTTCTTTAGCAGCAAGTTTGCGTTTTGCAGGTGGTAATCCTGATAAAGCAATATAGTTGGTTTGCAGATTCTGTTTAGGACTAAAGAAAAATTGACTCTCAGCTATACCTGCCTCACCAGTTCTAGATTGCAACAATATAGTGGGTTTTATATTAATGTGATAGGCAGGGGAACCTGGAGCGTAGCTAGTACCTGATATCAGAACAGTATGTGGGCCGTCCCAATCGTCAACTGCAAACAGTTTTGGGAAATTTAACAGTAACGCACGACCTACACCCACATAGCGAAAATAGTCCAACTTGCCAGCTTTTTTAGCACTACGTTCTTGCTTATACAAAAAACCTAGAATATTTCCCACTGGCGATTCTGGTAAAACTGGGAGGAAGTCATCCGGTGGACGATGTAAAAGGTCTTGGCTTGAGTCGTGCAAGTTAATTACCCGACCGAGGTCGCTCAGATTATCAACTATAAAACCCAGGCGGTTGTCGAGTATGGTGACTAAAATCGCAAACTGGAGATTTCGGGTTAGTTCCTCAAATTGAGTCTCATCTGGTAGGGAAAGACTATGGATTTCTATCCATCTTTTGCACCAAGGAGCAATTTCAGCTAAGGCTTGACGGTCATCTTCCGCAGTTAGTATTGTCAACGCCAAATCTGAAAGTTCACCACCAAGACCGCGGTTGAGAGGATGTTGCAAAAATCCATCTAGTTGATCCATCATTTGTTTGCGGCGGCGACGTTGCTCTGTGGGAGCCAAATCTGCTTCAATGATGCGTTTACGCCGTTCTTCCATGATTTGTTGGCGAGTTAGTTTCGGTTTCGCTGAGACAGGAATCTCAGGCGGATCAACTAGGTCACGGATAATCCGAGCAAATAGAGAACGACCTGTAAAAGGAAGTGGCCCCAACCATGCAACCAATTTAGGGTGCGTGAGGAGTAGGTGATAGATGCGGTTAGTAGCATTTTGGGTATGGTAATGTGCGCTTGTCCAAGCAAGAAAGCGATCGCCTGCCATATCACCGCGATCGGAATTGTAAATTGTCGCCAGGTTAAGTCCGAGTTTATTTAAAAATGAGTTTCCAGAACCATCGACTAAGACTTCATCAGGGGCAAACTCTTCGTCAAACTGAATCTGCACGCGATCGGCTTCGTCAACGAATAGATATTTACATTCTCGATAAACAGCCTCAGCAAAGGTCAAGTCTTGTTCAAATCCCTGGCGGGGTACACGAGTATGAATGAAACTAGCAGGGGTGAAAATCCAGACTGAAGCTGTAGCAATATCGTGTTCTAAATGGTGACGTGGACATTTGTAATACAAGGGACAAGTGTATTTTTTATCACTTTCCTGCCAGTCTTCATCATCAGAATCATCATTATCAGCTACAGGAACTTTTTGGTAAAGCTGGTGACAAGGTTCATTGCCAAATTCCCACTTATCTTCTGATTGCACTAGAGCTAAAAGTGGACAGACTGGACTAAACCAACGCCATGCAGGATGCATCCCTCCCTTAGTAATTTCCTTACCCTCACTTTTGAGAATAGGTTCGTAGACTTTTGCCAGTTGCTCTTGGCGTTTACTACCCAACGCTGGTGCAGCAGGAATTCCTAATTTGTGGCAGAACAAGGAAGCGAGACGCACTGCTGTAGCAACATCATTCACCATCAACCCACAGCGATCTCCCTGTTTAGCGGAGTGGTAAATCAGAATTTCCAACAGGGTAGACTTGCCCACATTCAAAAGCCCGACAATGTGGATAAGACCCTCTAAAGTTAGCTGATTACCGTGCTGGAAATTATCTGATTCAGCATCGTATAGCTGGAAGAGAATATTTTCCAAGCGGTTACGATAATTTTCTTGTTGCCCAAACTGGGACAATTTATCGTCCATTTCTTGGGCAGCTAGTATTAATTCTTCACGGGTAACGCTACACTGTGGATTCTGCTTAGTCCGTGTGCGACGAAGGAATACTACAGACGAAGGTGCTATATTAGCAACTTCCTTGGGAATATCGATAGGAACCTCAACTGGAGAGTTACCTTTTTGGGAAATCTTGGCATACCACCGTCCCTCGTCTGCTAATTTGACTTTTCGTTGTCTATGCTGTGGAGTTTTTAATAAAGTTGGAAGATATATCTTTTCTAAACGAGTTGGGTAGGTACTGGATGGAATAGGTTGAGGAACATTCCTTGCCTCTTCAAGGCTGTAGATTCTAATAATTTCAGGTAAGTTGATGTACTCCTGAAGAACTCGCAGCCATTGTCTGCCTTTACGCTTAATCAAATAGAAACGAGCATTTTGTATAAATTGCCAGTTGCGATCGCTTTGTAGTTGTTCAACTGGAAAGCGATATCCTTTCAGCAAAGATTCTACAGAAGTTGCAGGTTCTTCTGGTGCTACTTCCTGAAGTAAGGTTAATCCCAATTCCACATCAGCAATGAGTTGGGCTAGACGCTTAAGTTCTCGCTGTTGTACCTGAGTATCTGCGTTAACTAAACTAGATACTACATGCTGTTGTAATTCATCGGAGTTGCGGAGTTTTTTACACAGATCTTTGCGCCAGCTAATGGTGTCACGCATTATTTTTTCTTCCCTAAAATTGCTTGAGCCTGAGTGATGATTTCGCTAAATAAGCGCAAACGCACCCCTTCAAGTTCAGGTTCTAGTTGTTCGCGCACTACCTTTATCCGCAAATAGTCTTCGCGTTCATCTGGAAAAACTACAAAAGTTTCCGTTGCATCACGCCGATACTGCACCTTTTGCAAACGTTCTTCATCCACGGATGCCCAATCTTTAAAATCAATTGCCCAACGAACTTTGCGCGGGAACTCTACAAGTAAGTCAAATTCATCGACAAAAGGCCAGAGAGTAACCCGCAAACCCAATTTTGCAAGTTCTTCTTGAAGTTGAATTTCCCAAATTCCTGGAAGCGTACCGTACAAATGCACGCCAGGGGTAACAGCTTTCCAGTCTGCTGCTTTTTCTTTAGAAATAGGTGGTAATCGCTGAAAGTTGATGGTTGCACAAAGTCTTTCACACCAAGGGTTACGGCAGGTATATGTACCATCAGGGCGTTGGCGTTGGACATACTTGCAGCGCGGACACAGATGATAGACGCTACCCTCTGCCAACTTATCCATATCGACATAAATTTCTAACCGTGACAATAACTCGCGCAGTGGTCTGAGTTCGGGTAAACGTAGCTGTTGGCGATATTCTGAGTAATGAAGAGTGGGTTTAGTAATAATCAGTTGTCGAAAAGCGCGATAGGCATCTTCTAGCTGATTTCCCCGACAGTATTCCAGTACATCTTTCAGTACTGACTCTTGTACCTGCGCCACCACATCATTACCCGAAACTTGCCATTCTCTAGCAAAATCGGAAACTACTCCGTCTTCTATAACGCTGACATCTGGCGAAAGATATTTAATCTCTTGGGCTGGTTTCCAAGAAGTAATTGATGTTTCCGCCCAATCAAAAAATTGTGGTAGGTTCTCTGGGGCTTGTTCTGCCCGTAGTAAAGAAGTTAAGTACATACGAGACATTCCAATGCGAAGGGCTTCTGGCACTTGACTTCGCTTTTCTAGCTCAAGTTTTTCCCACTGCACCACGCCAGTAGCCAGATACCGCAGAGTGTCAGTTACAGATAGCTGTAAGGAGGGTTTTTCCGGTTCAGATGTGAAAAGGCGAAGACTACGGGCGCTGTGGTCATCCCATTCCACGTCTATACCGCGCATAGTTTGCAACCACTTCTGAACTGTTGCTTTCTGACGTGGTTGCATTCCGAGTTCTTGACACAACTCTTCTAGAGTTGGCCCTTGTTTATGAACGCTAAACCATTGCTGAAGTGTATCCAGAATTTTCTGCCGATGTTTGGTGATTTTCATTGTTCACCCTCGTGTTTAGCAGAAGTGTGACACCCAGCAAACTTGCATGTCAATCACCTGTTTCCATGTTTCCACTAAGTTTCCAAAGTTTCCATCTTACCAATATTGAATAGAAATCTACCTCAAGACCCAACTAAGTACAAATCCTCATAAAAACGAGTCGGAATTCTGTTTTTTGTAGCTTAGGTTTGGTTCTTCCACCCAACTTTTAATTTGGATTTTCGACCTTTATTAATGACGGTGCGTACTAAAAGATAAAATTGCCCAGTGTCTTTTGCGATTAATTCAGTACTGATTCACGTTGCTCTCAGTATGACAAATGGCTATTAAGTCAGTCATGCACTGTTCAGCATAAATAGCTAGTTTTTGTTGCAAAAGCTAAAGATTATTTACCATTCAACAGTTATATAAAAAGTAAAAATAACCTGTAACAGAGAGGTTCGCAAAATCATGCGTACAAATACTGAATTGTGGAGTTCGACCCCTAATAAGTTCAGTGAAACGACGATAGCTTATTCTTCCCTGACTAAGCAAAATAATAACAGCTTAGAAGAAAATATACGCAACTCCATTTTCTCAGGAATGGGAGTTACAACAAGGAAATGTATATGGCAACAAGTGAGTCCTCTTTACGAACTGATGGTATAGAATTATTACACTTGTACCACCAGAATCCTTCTATTAAACTTCGTAATAAACTTGTACAGTTACATACCGGCTTAGTACGGAAGATGGCTCATAAATTTAGCCATCAATGTAATGAACCTTATGAAGATTTAGAACAAATCGGTTATTTTGGTTTGATTAGGGCTATTGAGCGTTTCGATCCTAGCCAAGGATATGCTTTTAGTTCCTTTGCTGTGCCATACATTCGCGGTGAGATGCTGCACTTTTTGCGCGATCGCAGTACTCTATTAAAGATTCCCCGTCGTTGGCAAGAATTATACAATGAAGGACAAAAGATTCGCAAGGACTTGGCAATGTCTTTAGGTCGCCAGCCCAAGGATGCTGAAATTGCCAGCCAACTTCGGGTATCTCTGCAAGAATGGCAAGAAACCAAGTTAGCTGCTCAAAATCGGATGCCTTTGAGTTTAGATGCGACCGCAGTTAACTATGTTGATTGCCAAATAACCTTGGGTGAGGCACTTCCTTGTCCTCGTTCTCATGTTCTTCTGCAACAAGAAGAAGAACGGCAACAACTCCAAGGCGCAATCAATATGCTAGAAGAAAAGCCCCGCATGGCAGTTGAAATGGTATTTTTGAAGGAACTTTCTCGCAAAGATGCTGCTAAGAATATTGGCACTAGCCCAATGACGGTAACGCGGTATCTGCAAAAGGGAATTCAAGATTTGATTTGCTATTTGCAACCACAAGTAATGCCCACTGGATCTTGATGTTATTAGTCAATGGTTAGTGGTTAGTAGAAAAGCAACTGACAAATGACAAATAACTAATTATCGAGATTTTAAATCAGCGATCGCACCTTTGGTCATAGCAGCAATAGCTTGATCTGTGGCTTTCGGCAAATGATAATATTTACCGCCTGCTGTTTGCGATAATTCTTTAGCAAAGCCAGTAGACACAAATTTACTTTCCGTATCAATTACTAATAGTTGCATCCCCAAAGCACGAATTCTGGCAGCAATTTCTAATAATTCTCCTTTGATATCTGGCTTTTCTCCTGGTTCTAGCTGTTCACCCAAAGAACGCGCTAAGGGAATATTACCCCGCCCATCGGTGATTGCTACAAGGACAACTTGCCCAATATCTCCACTCATCTGGGCATTTAAGCCGACACGCACAGCTTGGGTTAAACCATGCGCTAAGGGCGAACCCCCACCACAGGGTAACCTTTCCAAGCGGTTACGCGCTAAAGCAATAGAACGTGTTGGAGGCAATAATACTTCCGCCTGTTCTCCCCGGAAGGGAATCAATGCTATTTGGTCGCGGTTTTGATAAGCTTCTGTCAACAGTTGCATCACCGCACCTTTAGCCGATTGCATTCGGTTCAGGGCCATTGAGCCAGAAGCATCTACCACAAACACTACCAACGCTCCTGCTTTACGTACCAGGCGTTTCGAGCGAATATCAGCCTGCTCGACAATAACTTTTCTATCTGGGTGTCTTTCTCTTCGTGCTTTTTGATAAGGAGCAGCTGCTCTGAGGGTGGCATCTACTGCAATGCGTCGCGCTTTTCCCTTCGGCAACATTGGCTTAATGTAGCGTCCCCTGTCATCGGAAAAGATGACACTGCGACTACCAGATTTACCTTGCCGCTTCGCCATTTGAGTAAAATACAGCACGTTGTCATCAAGAATTACCCCTTCCGGATCAAAAATAAATTCTTCCGGGATGCTAGGGGGTTCTTGCTCTTGATTTTCTTCCTGTTCTTCTTGTTCGTCTTGTTCTTCGTCTTCAGATTCGTCCTGGGGTTCTTCTTGATTCTGTTGTGGCGGCGGTGGAGGCGGTGGTGGTGCTTGTTCGGGTGGCGGTGTCTGCACAATTGTGGCACGTGGTACAATTACCAGTTCTACAGCACGGCGCAAATCTTCGGCATTAACTGTTGTTCGTCCCTCCAAAGCCGCAGCAGCTTTGGCAACCCGTGTGGCAAATAACTCGGCGCGATGTCCCTGAACTCCTCCGCGAATGGCCTCATCCACTAAGTAGGCAATTTGTTCATGGGTGATGATGACTTCTTTCAACCATTCCCGTGCCAAGATGATTTGGGTTTTGAGGGAGTCTAAGTCTTCGTTGTACTGTTTGAGGAAGTCTTGGGGAGATTTAGAATAAGCGATCGCTTGCTCTACTGCTGCTACTCTTTGATCTAAGCCGAGTACACCGTCAGCAGAGAGTGCGATCGCAATCCTATCTAGCAAATGCTCCCGTAATCCGCCTTCTTCTGGATTGTAGGTGGCAATAAACAGGGATTTACACGGATGCTGAAAACTAATTCCTTCCCGTTCTATCTGGTTGCGTCCCTCAGATAATACTGTTAGAAGCTGATTTGATATTTGGTCATCTAATAAATTAATTTCATCTACGTATAATACACCTCGGTTTGCTGTAGCGAGTAAACCAGGCTGAAAAATTGTATCACCTTGTTTTACTGACTTTTCAACATCCACTGAACCGAGAAGTCTGTCTTCGGTGATACCTAGAGGAATTTGCAAAAAAGGCGCGGGGATAATTTCGACGGTAACATCTTGAATGTCTTTGTCTGCGTACTCTGCCAAAAGCTGATCGTCCCATTCTTCTGGGTGGTTGGGGTCGCAGTTGCTGATTGAACCTTTGACAACTTCAATCGGCGGTAATAAAGCGTGGATAGCACGAGCCATTACAGATTTTGCCGTACCGCGACGACCTGCGATCGCTACTCCTCCCAAACCAGGATCAACGGCTGCTAACAGCAAGGCTAACTTAATTGCTTCTTGACCGACTACGGCTGTCAAGGGAAAGGCAGTGATGGTGGGATTGATAGTAGTAGGCGCAGGCATTGTTTGCAAAATAGCGAGTCTCGGCCTTTAGCATACCAATTTCTGACACATTTAGAATAAGTATTATGCCAATGAGAGAAAGGTAAGGTTATGAGTATTGCTCAGGCTAAACGCTTCACACTGCATGAATACCACAGGCTTGGACAATTGGGCTTTTTCCATGAAGATGACCACGTTGGATTAATCAACGGGGAAATTATTGAAATGGCGTCCAAAGGTACAGCCCATGAAACTTGTTTGCGAAACTTGTTGCGGGAACTTCCAAAACTTGTGGGTGATAGGGCAACTTTGCAATCTCAAGCTCCGATTGTTTTGCCACCTAATAGCGAACCGGAACCGGATTTTGCTATTCTTCAAAACCGAGATGATAATTATCTTTATGGTCATCCTCAACCTGCTGATGTGTTATTGGTAATGGAAGTTTCAGATTCTTCTTTAGCTTATGACCAAGATGTGAAAATACCTCTCCATGCTCAAGCAGGTATTACTGATTATTGGATATTTAATTTATTCGATAACTATTTGAAAGCTTATATTGAACCATATCAAAATAATCAAGGTAAACATGGTTATTTAAACAAGCGCATTACTTCGCCAAATCAGGTAATAAATTTTCCTTGTCTCCCTGATTTGTCTATTGATTTAGCTAGGGTGTTTCCGCCACAACTGAATTTTTAAACTTTGTTATAGGATTTAGTCATAAGACAAAGGAGTAAGTTTTATGGCTTATAGTGATTTTAAACTTATTGAAGTTATTGATTCTTTTGGGTTAGTTATACACGAATCATCTGGACTATTCGCAAATGTGCAGGAGCAATAATGTAGTGATTTGTTATCTACTATTCTCAGGAAAAATGTTGATTTAGCAGTAGCTATAAGTTCGGAAAAAGCTCGAAGTGAAATGATAATAAGTCCAATTTTATTAGAAATTAGACGTAAATTTAATTATGAAATAAGCTTTTTTTCTGGAGTGGATTTTAGTGTTGATAGTCAACGAGGATTAAATGGTTTTTGTGATTTTATTTTGAGTCTTTCTTCGGAGCAGTTGCTTGTACGTAGTCCGGTGATTGTTTTAGTAGAAAGTAAAAATGAAAATTTGAGGTCTGGTTTAGCCCAATGTATTGCCGAAATGGTAGCTGCTCAGTTATTTAATGAGAGAGGTGGAAATCAAATAAAAGCTATATATGGTGCTGTTACTATCGGTACTATATGGCAATTTCTCAAGCTTGAAGGCAATGTAGTTTCGATTGATTTGAGTGAATATTATATAAAGGATATTAAGAAAATTTTAGGTATTTTGTATGGTGCGATCGCTCAAAGTAAACCGTAAATTATTTATTAACTAAAATATTATGAAATATTTATGATTTTACAGTTAACCATATTCTTAAAATATTGAAAGTAAATATGGTGATTTAAATAAACGTATTGTGTTACTTAATCAAGTGATATCCTTGTCTTGTTTACTTAATTTATCTCTCGAATCAGGTAGAGATTTCCGCTAAAGTATTATTCCTAACAGCTTATAGATATATAGGTATCGAGTCGTTGGGTTTACGGTTCTGGAAAAATAAGATGCTTGACACACAGATTAACCCCATGTTAGATATATAACAACGGCAGCAAAACAAATGCACTCTAAAACAAAACTCGACAAGTGCAAATTATTGATTGTTGTCTAAGAACGTAGAATCCCTAGCTTACCGCTAAGTATCGCGTTATTCCTTCGGCTGAACATTCAGCCTGATGTCAGGTCAATTCATTGATTAGACTATCAGCGTGAAAACGATATATTTGGGTGAATGTTCGGCGGAATAAATAACCTGATACTTAGCAGTAAGCCAGGGATTTTGCCTTCTTAGACTAGAAATCAATTAAATTTGTAAATAGAGAGCCTAGGGCGTGTCACCAATTAGGTAAACTGGAATGATAACTGCTGAAGAAAAATAGGCAACAGGGAAACGATGACAGG
>NZ_JAVRBN020000074.1:0-20141 GCF_034531305.2 Nostoc sp. ChiQUE02 | reverse complement strand
ATTAATGTTGGGTTTCGCGTTGCTCAACCCAACCTACATCTAATGCATCATTTTAGCTGTGCCAGTCCAGTAGGGTGCGTTAGCCAAGGGCTAACGCACCCTTGTTGTACAGTGACTAATTAAATATCGTCGTTTCTTCATAAAATTTAACTGCTATCAACATCTATTCAAAAACAGATTGATTCTTTTCTATTTCTATGGTAAAACATTCACTAAGCTTATATTAACAGCTTGTTAGCTGTTATCTAGCATAATAAAGTTCTGATTGAGCTTTAGATAAGTCAGTCAACCAAGTGAAATATCAAATTTGCCTAGTGTGGTCTTGGTGTCAACGTAACGCACCTAATTATTAGAGGATTTGGGGGCATTACGGTTTTGCTTAACACACTCTAAGTTTGATGTTTTTTATGTTGAACTACTTATTGCCTTACACAAGTAAAAATATCAGGGAAGTACAACATGCCTTATAGCTATTCAATTCATCCATCAATTGGAGTTGCTAGAGTTGGTAACGATCCTACAGAATTCTTTTTAGCTCCAAATAGTATAGGTGGTTTACCTATTGAGTCCGATCTTAATGGCAATGAATTAGATATACCTTTTACTAGCTTTAAATCTGGACGGCAAAAGGATAACTTACGACAAATAAGGCGGCAGGGGCAAAAGTTTCGCATCTACCGCTACGATTCGGACAATGCCAACGCTCAACCACAAGAGTTAAATTTAAACGATCAAAGTTTAGTAGAATCATTCACCTGGACAGTACATTTAGCGAATAAAAAAGCGGCATGGTATGAATTTTCAGAACTGCAAGGTAACCTCTTATTAGGAGAAGACAACAGCTATACAGCTCAAAATGTACCTTTCCGTAACAAACAAGCTCCAAATAGAAAACAATTAATTATTGATCCAGGGCCAAGAAGTATATCTGGAATAGACCAAAGTATTGCAATCGACCGTAATATCCCTGTTGGGTATCCTGGTTATTTCCCCTATCCAGATCCAGATAAGACTTTTAATGGTACACCTATTGAAAAACTTGGCGATCTCAAAACGGATGCTGAAGGCCGGTTAATAGTTATTGGAGGACATGGCTATTCTTGGGGACTAACAGAGTTAAGTGGTTATGGCGGTGGCGATGATTGGTATGACGACACCTCAGATGGTTCTGTCACTTGCACAATCAAATTAAAGGATAAGGATGAACTAATCACACTTCGGGCTTGGGTGATTGTTGGTCCTCCTGATTTTGCACCAGAAATCGCCAATATTTCCTCATGGGATGACACGTTGTTTGATGTGAGTGTGCGTCACTTTGGCTTGGTTCCAGAAATGTACGATTCTAATCAGTATCCAAACACACAAGGCTGGAACCGCACTTATAAAGCTAATTATCAAAGGGACATTTTGCCAATTTTTGAGCGCATTTCTCGTTATCATTGGGTAGCAAATGTTCAATCGATGATTGCTTTCTCGGCAGATATTTCCGGCTTTTCTGACCCATCAGATGAGAATCTGACTAAACGCCAAAAATATTTTGAACTCATAATCCAGACGATCAAGATGGACAATTTGTAATTGTTTCCTTACGAAAACTAGAAGAACGCCAAGAAATTAAGAAATCTCACATCCTGCAACTATCAGAAAAGATTGCAGAAGCTAAAAAACAGGGAAGAAAGACGTTACCGTTAGCTGTTGAAGAAGTATCAGTTGAACATTTGGAGCACTCTCTAGAAAAAGCTCAACAAGCTGTGAGTAGTTTCCATGAAATCAAAGTGGCTAAAGAAGAATTAAGAGTTCCTCGATCTGGCAGGAGAATCCGGTTCTAATTAGTATCAATATTTTCCTGTTATCCTGCTCAGATAACAGGAAAATATTAATTGTTTTTTAAGTAATGATATTTAAACAATATTTAAGTAGAATAAAATGCAATTAACTGAAAGTGTTGATATTGCCATTATTGGTGGTGGCCCAGCAGGAACTGCCTTAGCCTTAACACTTTGTCTGTATTCAAAATTAACAGTAGCAGTGATTGAACGCACTGCCTACAATGATATTCGGATTGGAGAACATGTATCTGCTAGTCTCCTACCTTTACTAGATTATCTACATGTAAAAGACCTTTTTTTGGCAGACAATCATCTACCTGTTTATAACGTTGCTGCTGTCTGGGGAACTTCTTTTATACATACTAGAAATTCCATTTTTAATCAAATGGGTGAAGGTTACCTCCTCAAGCGTGGTGAATTTGATGCCATGTTGGCTGAACAAGTTTTTCATCATGGCGGACAACTTTATTTGCAAACTAAATGTGAGGAAGGAGAGCAATTAGCAGGGGGAGGCTGGCAACTTTCCTTGTGTGACAATTCTGGGCAACGTCACCGATTGGAGGCACGTTATTTAGTTGACGCAACAGGTAGACAAGCTAAAATTGCTAAACGTTTAGGAGCCAATTCTGTTACCTACGATCGCTTAGTAGGAATTTGCGGTTTAATTGATTTCCAAGACAATAAATCAAAAGCTGAAGAGATTATAGTTGAGTCCGTTTCAGAAGGATGGTGGTATTCTGCTTGGTTACCAGATGGTTACTTAATCGCAACGTTGATGACAGATGTAGATATTATGCAACAACAGCGACTTCACAAAGAGCAAGCCTGGAGCCGGATGTTAGCAAAAACTAACTATACTCGTCAGCGTGCTGCGGGTGGTAGTCTAGTTTATCCTCTGACTGTCAAAACTGCCTATTCCCACATTCTCGATTGTGCAGTAGGTGACGACTGGCTGGCCGTGGGTGATGCAGCCACAGCTTTCGATCCGCTTTCATCTATGGGTATAGGACACGCGATCGCTTCTGGATGCAACGTCGGTGTCGCTTTAATTGAGCATTTTAATCACCAAGGCAGATTGTTAGTAGAGTATCAAAGTAGATTGGAAGCTAATTTTGAGACATATCTCAAAATGCGGCGTAGCTATTACGAAATAGAAACCCGCTGGACACAAGCACCCTTTTGGCAACGTCGCGCTACCTTGATTCCCTGTTCTGTTTAAGGCGTTTCTTCATTTTTAATTCTTTACTCTGCTTCAGGGCTGCAATAATTTGAGTATTTGCTTTCGGAAAAGCAAACAGAAGGATTGGGCATTTGATGCCTAATCTTCGCTCTAATTTGCGATCGCACCTGCTGAATCTGGGTTAGAGAGCAATACTGCGTAGGTTTTGCCTAAAAAATAAAAATGTGTAGGTTGGGTTGAACGGAGTGAAACCCAACATTTAGCGGGGTTTGTTGGGTAACGCATTGCCTCAACCCAACCTACGAATATTCCTAACCGAACAGTATTGGGTTAGAGAGTATCAAGTTAGTAAATTTTTTATAATTGCCATATTTTTAGCTGTGTTAAAAATAAATGTATAACTCAGAACATCAGGCTTTAACTTAAATAGACATTTCGCCATATTTGTTAATAAAACTGTCTTGAAGTAATAGTTATGATTTCCAAAAATTCCCATTAAATTAAACTTATAAATCCCTCTAAGGATTCATGAAAAACCATATTAAGCTAATGCACATTTAACTTATGTACTTTTAATGCATAAGCAATGAAAACAGATTACCTGATTGTAGGTAGTGGCTTGTCAGCATTAGTCTTTGGATCTTTGATGGCAAATACTGGTAAAAAAGTTCAAGTCTTGGAGTCTCATGAGCATCCAGGAGGTTTTGGTCATACTTTTACAATGGCCAAAAAATACAAGTTTAATGCTCAACTACATTACGTTTGGGATTGTGGTGAAGGACAGACTGTAAATCGAGTTCTTAAAAAGCTGAACTTGGATAAAGAAGTAACCTTCGAGCGGTATGAACCTGATGGTTTTGATCGCATGAGAATGCCTGGCTACTCACTGAATATTCCCTCAGAATCACAAGAGTTAATCTGGCGGCTATCTGATCTTTTTCCACAAGATGCCAAGCAGATTCGTAAATTTATCCTCGAAGTTGACAAGACTAGTGAGGGACTAAAAATATTAACTCCCCCAATAATTCCTTCTGAATTATTAAAACATATTACTCAAGTTTCATGTGCCATAACCTATTTGAATAGTACGCTCCAGGATGTTTTTAATAAATTCAAATTACCTCAAGAAGCACAAACACTTTTAGCATTGCAATGGCCTGACTTTTTATTGCCTCCCGACCAACTTTCTTTTTATGCCTGGGTAATTTTATTCACTAGCTATCAAAAAGGTGCTTTTTATCCTACACAGCATTTTGAATATGTAATCAATTCTTTAGTCAAAGTCATTGAAGAAAATGGAGGTGAGGTTCTCCTAAATTTCGAGGTTACTAATTTTATACTCAGTAATCAGATGGTAACTGGAGTCAGAGCAATTAATAAAATCAATCGTCAAAACTATGAATTTAGTGCTGAAACTATTATCTGCAATATAGATCCTCAAAAAGCTGCCCAAATGATCGGAATAGAAAAATTTTCAAACAAGATACGTAAGAAGCTTAACTATGAATATTCCCCTTCAAACTATATGGCTTATTGTGTTGTTAAAGATATTGATCTGCGAGATTACGGATTTGGAAAATGGAATACCTTCCATACTTGCCATCGAGATTTAAATGAAGCATTTTACCAAATGTATGAAAAACATGACTTTTCCAATCCTAGTTTTGCTATTACTACACCTACTTTAATGACCAATAATCAACGTGACTGTCCTGAAGGATGTCAAATTATCGAGTTTTTGACAGTCGCTAATTATGATTATTTTAACCAATTAAAACAAATTAATAAGAAGGCTTACAGGCAGAAAAAAGAAGAAATTCTAAATTCGATTCTGGATGTAGTGGAGAAAAACTATATTCCTGATTTGAGAAAATATCTCGTTTTTAAAATTACTGGTAGTCCAACAACCAATGAGCGTTTTTGTCTGTGTCCAAAAGGAAATTCTTATGGTTCTAATCTGACACCTAAAAATATGACAATTAGTAGATTAAATCACGAAACATCTTTAAAAAATTTTTATTTTTGTAATGCTTCATCTGGATACCCAGGCTTTGCAGCTACCTTTTGGACTGGAGCTATCCTCTATCAAAAGTTATCAGGAGATGTGATTTTATCAAAATGATTAAAGTTAGATAAAAACTTTTTATCAAAGCATCCTATTCCTTCAGTGGTGGAATATGAAAATCGCAATTATTGGCGGTGGAGCAAGCGGTATGGTAACAGCATACCTGCTTGATAAGAATGGTCATAATGTTACAATTTTTGAAAAACAACCTATTTTAGGTGGGCATATTCGGACATTAAATAAAAATATTAAACCTAATCAATCTGATTGTGACCAAATTTTAGAAAGTGGTGTGCTTGAATTTCCTCTTAAGTTTCACAATTTTTTAACATTAATGAAAGATTTAGGGGTAGAATTAGAACCTGTTGACATTGGTTCATCATTGTTTTTGCCAAATGGACTTCATTATCTTTCATCTGTGGCAATTCAAAAAAATTTTACAGGAATTCAGCGTTTAATTGAATATTTGAAGCTTAATACTCTTTATACTGATGCTATTGGCTTATTGTTAAAAACACGTATTACTCAATTACACCAATTATATAATCAGCCAATGTCTAAATTTTTGAAAAGCCAGTGTATCCAGAATTACTGGTTAAAATTATTGACGATGTATAGTTACTCAATGGCATTTGAGCTAATCAATAATTTTCCAGCAGAAATAGGCATTCCCATTCTCCGAGATTATATCTTTGTTAACTGGGTCAGGATTAAAGGAGGGGTGTATTCTTATATTGAAAAAATTCTCGAACGCTTTCGGGGTGAAATTTTTCTGAACGTAGAGGTTGCAGAAATTTTCAGACAACCTAATTCTGTTACAATCGTACTGTCAGATGGTGAAAAGTATCTGTTTGATAAAGTGGTTTTTGCAACACCACCCGATCAAGTAATAAAGTTATTATCTAGTCCGACTGATGAAGAATTTAAACGATTTTCAAAATGGCAGAAAAACCAAGCCAAAACTGTGATCCATACAGATGTTTTCATGTATGAAAAACATGGTATTAAACAATCTTCGGAATTTGATTTCTTCCATACAAATAACGGATGGGGATATAACGCTTATCTCAACCAACTTTGTGGAGTCTCATCGTCTCTTCAATACAGTCTGGCATTTAACCTGGATGGTTTGATTGCTCAAGACAAAATCCTTCACATTCAAGAACATCACACTCCCCTATATTCTGTCGAATCCTTCATGTATAGGAACGAAATTATCATTACCAATGGTGAGAACAATACTTACCATACAGGGGCTTACCTTGGAGATGGATTGCATGAAGGAGCGATCACTTCTGCTATTAGGGTTGCTGAATTAATCAAATAACCTTTCTCAAATTATGGTATCTACCAAAATACCCTTTAGGCTTTCATACATATACTCACAGTAAACCAAAAGGTTTTCCCAAAGAGCGATCGCTATAAAAATACTCTACAAACTCTTGGTGTTCTCGGCAACTGGCGTCGCCGAGAACGGGGGAACCCTCCGAAATTCTGATGTCTGCGGCTGGCTACGCCATGTGGCTTCCACACGACCATTGCTGATTGAATTACGGAGTTCATGTGGGAATACTAAAAGCTGATACCTCAAGGATTCAGCAGTATGGCTAGTACCCAAGTCAGCATCAGCGGATATCATGTTAGCGAACAACTCTACAACGGTTCCAGAACTCTGGTTTATCGCGGATATAAAGAGACTGACCAACAGCCTGTAGTCATCAAGCTGCTGAAAAATCCTTATCCCAGCTTCACTGAACTCTTGTCGTTTTGCCATCAGTACACCATTGCCAGAAATCTCAACTTACCTGGAATCATTCAAACCTACAGCTTGGAAACTTACCAGAATGGCTATGCGTTGGTGATGGAAGACTTTGGGGGAATTTCCCTGAAGCAATGGGGAACTGTGCCAACCCTCATGGAATTTTTGCACTTAGCGATCGCCCTGTGCAATATATTAGATATTCTCATTCGTCATCGCATTATTCACAAGGATATTAAACCTGCCAATATTCTGATTAATCCAGAAACTCGCGATGTAAAACTCATTGACTTTAGTATTGCATCTGTACTGCCACGGGAAACCCAAACCCTAAAGAGTCCTAATGTGTTGGAAGGGACACTCGGTTATTTGTCGCCGGAACAGACCGGACGCATGAATCGTGGCATAGATTACCGCACTGATTTCTATTCTCTAGGCGTAACTTTTTACGAGTTACTGACGGGACAATTACCGTTTCAATCAAACGAGCCGATGGAGTTAGTACATTGCCATATTGCCAAACTTCCACCTTTGGTGCATGAGATTAATCCACAAATTGCGCCTATATTCTCAGAAATTGTGGGCAAATTGATGGCGAAAAATGCCGAAGACCGCTATCAGAGCGCATTCGGGTTGAAATATGATTTAGAAACTTGTTTGCATCAACTCCAACAAATGGGCAAAGTTGACAGTTTCCCGATTGGACAACGGGATGTTAGCGATCGCTTCATTATCCCCGAAAAACTCTATGGTCGGGAAGAGGAGGTCAAAACTTTGCTAGAAGCATTTGACCGCGTTACTAATCAACAGACGGAACTCATGTTAGTTGCGGGGTTTTCTGGTATTGGTAAAACGGCGATTATTAACGAAGTCCATAAGCCGATTGTCGAACAGCGGGGCTACTTCATCAAAGGCAAGTTTGACCAATTTAATCGTAATATTCCTTTTTCTGCCTTTGTACAGACGTTTCGAGATTTAATGGGGCAATTGCTGAGTGAAAATGATACTCAATTATCAGCTTGGAAAACCAAAATATTAGCGGCGCTGGGTGATAATGGGCAAGTCATTATTGAAGTAATTCCAGAACTAGAACAAATTATCGGTCAACAAATACCTGCGCCCAATTTATCTGGAACTGCGGCACAAAATCGGTTTAATTTACTCTTCCAAAAATTTATCCAAGTATTCACGACCAAAGAACATCCTCTGGTGATTTTCTTAGATGATTTGCAGTGGGCAGATTCAGCATCTTTGAAGTTAATGCAGTTGCTGATGCATGATTCAGAGGGCGGATATCTATTATTAATTGGAGCTTACCGCGATCATGAGGTTTCTGCTACTCATCCTTTGATGTTGACATTACAAGAAATTGCTAAAGCAAAAGTCACCATTAACAATATTACACTAGCACCGTTGAGTGCAGCAAATTTAAATCAACTAGTTGCCGATACCCTCAATTGTTCATCAGAAATATCACAACCATTAGCTCAACTCATATATCAAAAAACCAAGGGAAATCCATTTTTTAGCACGCAATTTCTCAAAGCATTGCATGAAGATGGGCTGATCCAGTTTGATTTTAATGGGGGAAATTGGCAGTGTGACATTCCGCAAGTCAAAGCGTTAGCTCTCACAGATGATGTTGTTGAATTCATGGCATTGCAGTTGCAGAAGTTGCCAACAGCGACGCAAGAAGTGTTGAAATTGGCAGCGTGTATTGGTAACGAATTTGACTTGGCAACGTTAGCGATGGCTACGCCCGCCGTTCGCGTAGCGTCTGTCTGCGACACGCTGCGCGAACGCAGAGAAGGCATCGCGCGAGGTGCAAGCTCTAAGAATGTATCTGAAACGTCAGAAGCCGAAACCGCAACAGCCTTATGGAAAGCTTTACAAGAAGGGTTAATCCTACCTCAAACTGAAGTTTATAAGTTCTATGTGGGTGAGGAAAGTCAAACAATTGCTCAACAAAGCTCACAAGCAGTTACTTATAAATTTTTGCATGATCGCGTCCAACAAGCTGCTTATTTTCTGATTCCTGAAGATGAGAAACAGACTACTCACTTAAAACTAGGACAGTTACTGTTAAATAATATTTCTGCGGACGATCAACAAGAGAAGATTTTTCAAATTGTTAGTCAATTAAACATGGGTTTGGGGTTAATTACTCAACAGAACGAACGCAATCAACTAGCTCAGTTAAATCTAGTAGCTGGACGGAAAGCTAAGGCTTCCACTGCTTACACTGCTGCGGTTCAGTATGTAATGCTAGGAATAAAACTGCTAGCAGCAGATAGCTGGCAAAATCAGTATCCTCTGACGCTGGCACTGTATGAAGAAGCCGCAGAAGCCGAATACTTAAACACCCACTTTGAACAAGCTATCAGTCTCGCAGACCTGATCTTGCAGCAAACCACGCATCTATTGGACAGAATTAAGACCTATGAGCTAAAAGTTCAAATTTATATTGCCCAAGATCAGCAAGTTCAAGCCATTGAAACAGGGTTAAAAGCACTAGAGCAGTTAAAAATTTCGTTGATATTACCTGATGTAGAGCAGGAGAATCATTTAGAGCAACTACCAGAGTTGAAAAGTTTAGCAAATATTCCAGAGATGATTAATCCTGAATCTCTGGCTGCACTCCGGTTGCTGATTAGTATTACTCCTGCTGTTCATCATGTCAAACCAGATATGTTTCCGTCTGTGGCGCTGACAATGCTCCATCTTTGTCTTGAGCAGGGACATTCATCCTTAGCTGCTTATGTCTATGGAATTTATGGCTTATTTCTGTGTGCTGTCATCAAAGATGTAGACACTGCTTATCACTCAGGTCAGATATCTCTAGAGCTACTAGAGCAATACCATGCTAAAGAACTTAGCTCCAAAATTTATATGCTCTTTGGTGTTTTTATCTGTGCTTGTAAAGAGCATGGTCGAAATACACTCAAATTTTTACGAGAAGGTATGCAGTGTGGACTAGAGGTCGGAGACATCGAATACACTAGCTATGCAATGATGGCTGAGTCTGCACATTTAGTCCTGATTGGAGAACCTCTAAATTCTGTCGAGAAAAGGCAAACACAAAATATTGATTTACTTTTAAACTTCAAACAAAAGCATTGTGTTGATTATGCCAAGATTTGGAGGCAACTCACTTTAAACTTACTCGGACAAACTTCTGATCAGTTTTACCTAACTGGTATTGATTTTGATGAGACAGAAATGCTACTGCATTTTCATAACACCCATAATCATCAATCACTATTTGCAATCTATGTAGCTAAAACAGTTATCCTTTATAGCTTTGAAAAGTATGAACAGGCTGTAATCAATGCAGAGCAAGCCACTGAGTTTGTAGATGGAGCCTTTGGTCTACTACTTGTTGCTGCACATAACTTTTACTACTCTTTGTCTTTACTTGCACGGTATTCGATCTGCTCGAGCCAAGCCTGTCCAGAGGAGGCAGATCGCAATCAACAGGAACGTTGCTTAAATCAAGTAGCTACCAACCAAAAACTCATGCGCTACTGGGCTGATCGTGCTCCTGCCAATTTCCAGCATAAGTATGATTTAGTTGAAGCAGAAACAGCGCGGGTGATGGGAAATACAGTCAAAGCAATGGAGTATTACGATCGCGCCATTGCAGGTGCCAAAGAAAACGGCTACCTCAACGAAGAAGCACTTAGTAATGAGCTGGCAGCCAAATTCTACCTCAAGTGGGGCAAAGAAAAGGTGGCTCAAGCCTACATCCAAGAAGCTTATTACTGCTACGCTCGTTGGGATGCCAAAGCTAAAATCGATGACTTGGAAACACGTTATCCGCAATTACTCCAACCTATTCTGCAACAAAAGCAATTCACTCTCCAGCCTTTAGAAACCCTCGCTATACCTGCCCGCACGATTCATCAACCGATGCAAACATCTAGCTCCAGCAGCACTTCTATCTCTGAAGCCTTGGATTTTGCCACCATCCTCAAAGCCTCCCAGAGCCTTTCTAGCGAGATTCAGTTAGACAAATTGCTCATTAGCTTGCTGAATGCGATCGTGACTAATGCTGGAGCCAGCAAATGTGTGCTGATGTTAATGCAGGATAATGACTTGCGAGTAGAAGCGATCGCCCAATTAGGACAAGAACCCAGCATTGGGCCAGCACTGCCAATTGATCGGAGTTTTGATATTCCTGTCAGTCTAATTTACACTGTCAAACGCAGTCTACAATCCCTTGTGATCGCTGATGCCAGAACAGAGGTGGCTCTAGTGACTGATTTCTACATCAGAAAGCACCAGCCCAAGAGCCTACTGTGTAATCCCATCGTGCATCAGGGTAAACTGCTGGGAATTTTGTATCTGGAAAATAATCTGGCTACGGAAGCATTTACGCCAGACCGTTTAGAAATTGTCAAACTTCTATCATCCCAAGCTGCCATTTCGATCGAAAACGCTAATCTCTACAACACTCTCGAACAGAAAGTTAGCGATCGCACTCAAGAACTTTCCCGAGCTTTGGAAGAACTCAAAACGACTCAAGACCAACTCGTAGAATCCAAGAAGATGGCTGCTTTAGGTAGCCTTGTTGCAGGGGTTGCTCATGAAGTCAACACTCCTGTTGGTACTAGCATCACACTGGTATCAACCCTGATTGATAAAACTACCACTCTCATCGCAACGGTTGAGCAGGGACAGCTTAAACGGGCTGATTT
Organism: Nostoc sp. ChiQUE02; assembly: GCF_034531305.2. Lineage (NCBI taxonomy): Bacteria > Bacillati > Cyanobacteriota > Cyanophyceae > Nostocales > Nostocaceae > Nostoc > Nostoc sp. ChiQUE02. Next base: position 8,611 of record NZ_JAVRBN020000074.1, on the reverse strand, counting down.
AACCAACTATTTGAACATTGCTAAAGAATGTGGAGACATTATTTTGACAAACCTTAATAGTGCCGCAGAGTTGGTGCAAAGTTTCAAACAGGTTGCTGTCGATCAAACCAACCTGGAGCAACGCACTATTAAGGTTAAACTTTATCTGGAAGAAACGCTCTTTAGTTTGGCACCAAATTTAAGAAAAACACTACATACGGTAACTATAACTGGCGATGATGCTGTAACCATCAGCAGTTATCCAGGAGCATTGGCACAAGTTGTCACCAATTTGGTGATGAACTCCCTCATGCACGCATATCAGCCCGAAGAAGCTGGGCAGATGCACTTTCAGGTGTTGCAGCAAGCTAATCGGGTCATTATTCAGTACCGTGATGATGGCTGTGGTGTTCCTGAAGAGCATCTGAGCCGCATTTTTGAACCCTTCTTCACCACAGCAAGGCATCGCGGTGGAACAGGACTAGGACTGCATATTGTCTACAATCTAGTCACCCAAAAACTGCGGGGAAGAATCGATGTGCAAAGCGAAGTGGGGAAGGGAACTCTATTTATAGTAACCCTTCCACTTGAGCCACAGGTTACTCCATGAACGCCAGAATTAGGGATGATCGAGTATGCCTAGCGAAAATCAAAGGGTTTCCAACCCAGCAACTGACGCTCTTTTCGTCTTTGCGGACAACGATGATACGTTTATCTTTGCAGATGACGATGGCAAACAACCAACCAATAAAGATGATACTGGTTCCCAAGCAGTTCCAAACTCTCCACCAGCGCCTGTAGCAGTTTGGAAAGTCTTGATCGTGGATGACGATGTATTAGTTCATCGAGCCACAATCCTGGCACTCGAAGATTGCACCTTTGAGAATAAACCACTGATGTTTCTCCATGCCTACTCTGGTGCAGAAGCAAAGTACTTAATCCAGACACATCCAGATACGGCGTTAATTTTGCTGGATGTCGTTATGGAAACAAATGATGCTGGATTGCAGGTGGTTCAGTATATTCGAGCAGAATTGCACAATCACCAAGTACGAATTATTTTACGTACAGGTCAGCCTGGAGAAGCACCCGAAGCCTCGGTTATTCTGGATTACGATATTAACGACTATCGGCTGAAGACAGAACTGACACGGCAAAAGCTGATTACAGTGGTGATTTCTTCTCTTCGTTCCTACGGTAATATCCTCACAATAGAAAAGCAAAATTCTGAACTAACCCATGCCTTAGACAATCTTAAACAAACTCAAGCTCGACTGATTCAAGCAGAAAAAATGTCATCTTTGGGACAAATGGTTGCAGGAGTTGCTCACGAAATTAACAATCCTGCAAACTTTATTTATGGCAACCTGTTTCATACAGAAACTTATGTGCAGGCTCTGTTAAAACTCATCAAAACCTATCAAGAACATTATCCCACTCCAGTACAGGCGATCCAAACTACAGCAGAGTCTATTGATTTACCGTTTTTGATGGAGGATTTACCTAAACTATTCAACTCAATGGAAGCGGGAGCTGAACGTATTAAACATATTGTGGACTCACTGCGTAACTTTTCCCGCTTAGATGAAGCGGAAATTAAACCAGTAGACATTCACTCCGGCATTGATAGCACTCTGTTAATTTTACAGCACCGACTTCAAGCTAATGGTAACCATCCGGAGATCGTGGTGATTAAGGAATATGGTCAACTGCCTTTGGTTAACTGCTATGTCGGTGCTCTCAATCAGGTATTTATGAATATTTTAAGTAATGCAATTGATGCTTTGGAAATGGGGACACTTCTCAGTGAGACGCTCCGCGAACGACAAGCTACCTCGCCTCCGGTTCCATCGAGCATCTCGACTCCGCTCGATGGAACCGAAGTCGAGATGCTCGGCACAAGTCAAGGCAAGTCGCTCAGTACAAGTCAATGCATCGCTGGCAACTGGGAAATGACAAGTGAGACATTTTCCCAATTTTCGCTCCCGACAATTCGCATTCGCACTGAAATTCAGGATGCTAATAGAGTGCTGATTCGCATCGCTGACAATGGTCCAGGCATGAGTGAATCGATACTTGAGAGAATATTTAATCCTTTTTTTACCACTAAGCCTGTGGGTAGTGGCATAGGTTTGGGATTATGGATTAGCTACTCGATTGTAGTAGAACAGCATGGAGGTCATTTAACCTGTTCTTCTGCACCAGGGAAAGGTACAGAGTTTGTCATCGAGATTTTCATTTTGAGTTTAGACTAGTTCCCAGTGCGAAACTCCAAACCTTTACGGTGATTGCTATACATCAAATATAAGCGCACCCACCCAAAACTTCAGCAGTCAATTTATAGTACTTTTGAACTAAATATGCTCCCAAGGCAATCAAGGATGCGATCGCATCTTCTGTATTAGCAAGTCTTATAAATAATGGATTTCCATTACCCTACCTGCCATTAGGCTCCTAATAGATAACTATCACAAATCACTCCCTCCAAACGGTTGGTGAGATATTTCATCTTCCTTTACCCCTGACCCTTATCCTCAAAGTGGGCCCCACCTGACCCTTTTCCCCTTGGGAGGTAAGGATGTATTCTTCTTCAAAAACTTTCTCTGATAACCAGCTTTTGATTTCTTTGATACACTTTCAGTATTTTAACTGTTGTATTATCCGTTAATACTTAATTAATATGTTGCACAAGATTTTTTATTATCTTACTCATTGTGAAACCTCTTCTACAGACTTACTTAGAACAAGAAATCTGGATACTAGTACGAGATAAGTGGTATTTTGCCACAATTATTGGAGTTTGGGATGATTTGTTGTGGTTTAAACATAGAACTTACAACAAGGATACAGAGGAGGATACTTTATGGGAAATGGTTGTAAAAATCAGTGAAGTAATTGCTATTGATAAAGTTAGGTCTGTTATTAGTAGAAAACCAGACATCCTTATTTCACGGCTACTAGAAACTGAGCAAGGTACAAGCGATCATCATCAAGATAATCAACATTAATTAGCTCAATAGTAAAAATATAAACTGTTCTCCTACCTTAACTCAGCAATTCTAAATTTAAGAATTGACAAGAGGTTGAGAGTTAGGAGAACAAGGTATGGGGAAGATAAATTTTACAAGCTTTTCCCAAAAAAATTAGCTATTGATAGAAGTACTTGGATTTACAATGGTTGACCTTTCCACCAATCATTTTGATGCAGTGTTCGGTGTGTTTCATCGCGTAGGGTCTCGTAGAGAAGTTATCGCTACTTGAAGAAATGGCCTGATGAAAGGGCTTCCCGGTGGGTGAAAGCAGTTGGTATTGCGATCGCCCTGTGAAGAATTCGCTTTATCATTAGGGACTTCCAGAAATTAAATTATTCAATTTTGGAGCAAAGATGATCGTTAGATTCTTCCTCCCCTGCTTCCCCTGCGCCCCGTGCTTCCCATGCTTGCCAAAGCGATGGGATATTTTTTAGTTGGAAGTCCCTTAGGCTTTACTTTCCAGAATGGTCAGACGCAGACCCCCACTTGGGCTTTGGGCCCGACACAGAAGGTAACAGTCACACCTGTGTAATTAAGTTTAGTCAAGATTATGTGCGATGCAATATCAAAGGTGCATGGGTAATGCGATCGCTATTTAGTTTGGGTCTTGGTAGCTTTGATGCCACCATCAACTCTGAACCTGTTCCCGATGAGTCTAAAATATAGACTTTAAGGCTTTGCTAAATTCAGCTATTGTGGAAAGTAGTGTTGAAAAAGAATTCAGGAGCAAAGTCGGAGAGGCTTTGCCTCCGGTCAGAACAAAAAACTGCATTTATACTCCTACAGAGAAGCAAGCGACATCCGTGAGTGGGACTCCAATACAATTGGAGAATTCTTACTCCTGACTCCTGAATTCTTTTCCAATAATTTTTGGAAAAGTATCAAATACTTTCCTTAATGCAGTAAAGTTGGCTTTGCAGATAAATTGGCTGCCACGGAATGTATTGGAAATGGGGCTTTAGACTTTTAATCGGATTCTTGGGGCTGTGGCTACTGTTGGATCTGGGTTGCCGCCTGGGAGCAGATATTTTTTGGTTTCAGGAAGTCGGCTACCTCCAAGTATTTCTGTTGAGGCTGGTGACTCGTGGTATTTTGTGGCTAGTGGTGGCTGGGATAACTGCTACCTATCTACTGCTAAACCTTGCTTTAGCACAACGACTGAAATATCCCCAGTCTTTGAAGATTGAGGAAACACAACAAAGCCGTGAATTAACAAATTTTCTCAGTCCTGATTATCGAAGACGTAACGAAACCTGGATACTGACGCCGCAACGCTTTCAACCATTAAAATTGCGCTGGTTATTACCTCTAACTCTGGTACTGAGCTTGTTGATCGGGTTAATGGTGGCTCACTATGGTCAAATTGCTCTTTTTTACTGGCATTCTCCAGTTAATCAGGGTATTCTACCCATTCCCGCCCTATTTCGACCAGAGACAATCTGGCAACTCTTGAGGCAGATTGTCTCTCATGTCTGGTATCTCGGTTTAATTGGGGGAGTAGCGATCGCAATCTTAATTTATCCCCAATTTTTACTAACTGCGATCGCAGTTTTGTTCAGTCCTATTTTTGCATTCATCCTATTCCAACACTGGCCAAAGGTGCTGCAATATTTCCACCCCACCCTTTTCAATAGCACTGAGCCTTTATTTGATCGAGATATCAGCTTTTACGTATTTTCCTTACCCTTTTGGGAACTGCTAGAACTCTGGCTGATGGGATTATGTTTGTATGGTTTTGTCGCCGTTACTCTCACTTATCTCCTGTCGGGGGACAGTTTGAGTCAGGGAATTTTCCCTGGTTTTTCGCCCCAGCAGCAGCGTCATTTATCCGGTATGGGTGGCTTGTTGATGCTGGTAGTGGCTCTGAGTTACTGGCAAAGTCGCTATGAACTTGCGTATTCTACTCGTGGAGTCAGTTATGGTGCCAGCTATACGGATGTGACAACCCAGTTGCCAGCTTACACCGTCTTGTGCGTTCTGGCAGTAGCGATCGCCTTTTACCTACTTTGGCGAACGTTTTTCTGGAAACCCAAATCTCAGTACCGTCGTTTAGTATTTTACGGGTTGGGGCTTTATCTAGTAATGGTTGTAGCCGCTGACGTTGTTCTACCTACCGTGGTGCAATATTTAATAGTCCAACCTAATGAGTTGCAACGAGAGCAATCCTACATTCAGCGGACTATCGCCTTGACTCGCCAAGCATTTGATTTAGAGGCGATCGATGCTATAACTTTCAACCCGCAAGGTACATTGACTGAAGCTGACATTCAAAAGAATGCCTTAACAATTCGCAATATTCGCCTGTGGGATGAGCGACCACTGTTAGAAACTAACCGTCAACTGCAACAAATTCGGCCTTACTATCGGTTCCCCGATGCCGATATTGATCGATATACTCTAGTAACAGATGTAACTTCACGCCGACCATCTGCCCCACAAAAGCCACCAGAAACTAAGCAGGAACCACTTGAGTCAACAGAACGGCAGCAGGTACTGATTGCCGCACGAGAATTAGACTACAATGCTGTACCACAGGAAGCTCAAACATGGGTTAACCGCCATTTAATTTATACTCACGGTTTCGGGTTTACTGTTAGCCCAGTTAATACAGTTGGACCGGGTGGGCTACCAGAATATTTTGTTAAAGATATTAGTGGTAATAGTAGCGCCCTCACAACTTCCAATGAAGCCATTCGTGACAGTATTCCCATTGGCCAGCCCCGGATTTATTACGGTGAGATTACTAACTCTTATGTGATGACTGGCACAAGAGTTCGAGAGCTAGACTACCCCAGTGGTAGTGACAATGTTTATAACTCTTACAATGGTCTGGGTGGCGTTGAAATCGGTTCAGCATGGCGACGCTGGCTATTTGCCATGTATTTGAAAGATTGGCAGATGGTACTGACGCGGGACTTTTTGCCAGATACAAAAGTGCTACTGCGGCGAAATGTCAAGCAAAGAATTCAAGCGATCGCACCTTTCCTCAAATTTGACAGCGATCCCTATTTAGTAGCTGCTGCTGCTAATCAAGATTTCCCCAGTAATCCCAGTTATCTTTACTGGATTGTTGATGCTTACACAACGAGCGATCGCTATCCTTACTCAGACACTGGTGGGGATGGTATCAATTACATTCGCAATTCTATCAAAGTAGTGATTGATGCCTATCACGGTACTGTTAACTTTTACATTGCCGATCCAAGCGATCCGATCATTGCCACTTGGTCAGCGATATTTCCCAACATGTTCAAACCGCTCAGTACAATGCCAGTCAATCTCCGCAGTCATACTCGGTATCCGGTGGACTTTTTCAAAATTCAATCTGAGCGGTTGATGACCTACCACATGACCGATCCCCATGTATTTTACAATCGAGAAGACCAGTGGCAAATCCCCAACGAAATCTATGGCAGTGAACCCCGTCCGGTAGAGCCGTATTATTTGATTACTAGTCTACCCACCGTACCTTTTGTTGGCGTACCCCTAGGGGGAAGCAAGCTACGCGTAGCGTCTCGTAGAGAAGAATTTATTCTGCTTCTACCTTATACTCCCAAACAACGGACTAATTTAATCGCTTGGTTAGCGGCGCGATCGGATGGCAAGAACTACGGTAAACTAGTGCTATACGTCTTTCCTAAGGAACGCTTGGTCTATGGGCCAGAGCAAATCGAGGCGCGGATTAACCAAGACCCAGTAATTTCTCAACAAATTTCTCTGTGGAATCGCCAGGGTTCGAGAGCCATTCAAGGCAATTTACTAGTCATTCCCATTGAGCAATCGCTGCTGTATGTCGAGCCAATCTATCTAGAAGCCACACAGAATAGTTTGCCAACTTTGGTGCGGGTAGTTGTGGCTTACGAAAACCGGATTGTCATGGCACAAACATTAGAACAAGCATTACAGGGAATTTTTAAACCAGAAGTTACACCAGCCCCTGCGATTATCCGTCCCTTTGAAGAAGCAGCACCGCCAGGTTAAGCGATTTTAAGACTAAATAATTACATAGCAGGCGACAGTAAACGATTACTATCAACAAAATTTATTGCAACAGACATAGTTTAATAGTTCAACATTATGTAATAGACACTAAAAGTTAATGGACATGGTACAAAGTAACCAACTAGAGATTCGCCACATTAGTCCTAAAGTGAGGCAGTTGATTAAAATGTACGCCAATGTTAATAACTGTACGCAATCGGAAATGTTGGAGCGTATTGTTTTGGAGTGGAACGCCCAACAAAGCGAGAGCGAACGACCGCCAGGAGACGAAGATGAATAGCTTTTTACTACAACCCTTAGTCCGCTTCTAGCGAGAGGCTTTCATTAATTTGGATTTCTAGTTCAAGAAAAATTTTCCAGAGATTTGGTCTTGTTTGAGGGATTGAATAAAATCCCTCAAAGTCATCATGCTGCCCGTTAAGGTGAACTTAGGAGTACCATTTTGAGCAACGATTCTCACTTCACCGTCTTTGATCTGAATCTTATTTTTAATGCTATCCCATAGAGTCTCGAAGCTCTCATCATCTTTGCAACCATTGGCTTCAAGGAATCTTTGGCGCACTTCTGTTTTTAGTGCTAATGCTTCTGCTGCTTGAGTCCGCGCCTCAAAGTGCTTAACTACATCTTCATAAGCACTCTCCCTCAGAGTTTTGTTTTCAGCCTGAACCTGCTCTAACTGAGTTTTTATAGCTTGCAGTTGGGACGCTAAAGCGGCTGATTTATGATATTCAACTTTTAAAGCTTGTTTTGCATTGGCTAACAAACTTTTATAATCTAGCTGATCTTGATCTTGATTTTTTTCGGATTGCATTTTTATCTCTCGATCAACAGATTTTTGGTGAGAAACTCTCGTCAGTTATATGACAAAACTGGCGAGAGTTTAGTAAATATTATGTGGGTTATCTAAGTATTAGTTATTTCACCAATAATGGTGTTTCAGAGGTAGGATTTTCCTGGATACTACTCAAACAAGAACTAATGTGCAAGCGGATAGCTCGCTCATAAACACTAGTTTGCTGAGTGCGTACCCCTACAGCCTGATATATTAAGTTAATTTCTGGGAATTCAGACCAATACATCAAGAAAATATCTTTAGCTGGAGTAATAATTTCATAATTATTCTCTTGTCTTTTCTTTCTGAGTTTACAATTATTTAGTTGTAATTTTTGTCTGAATAGTTTTTCAAATTCTGGAATTAAATCTGAAGTAGTTTTCATGTGTTATACACGTTAAAACGTGTTAAGGATGCAAAGACTATCTGATGATATTACTAAGTATGACACTTCAGATACCTCTTACAATATAGTGTATCAGTTATCGAGTATTTGAGAATTTGAGGTTACTTTTCCCTTCTCCCGATCAAAAAAGAGGGCTAATTCTTGCTCAAGTGGGGATACAACTCTTGGAGAGGCACCGAGTAGCTTGCTTCCACGTTCGCGTAGCGTGCCGTAGGCAAGTGGTACGACAAGCGGTAGTTGAGCGCAGTCGAAACTCAGTGCATCGCTGGGGACTGGGCAAATAGTAAGCTGTTACGCATTTAAGTTGCACATCAACTGGTGAGGTTGTCCTTTGTCAATTGTCCTTTGTCCTTAGTAAAC
>NZ_JAVRBN020000073.1:0-20206 GCF_034531305.2 Nostoc sp. ChiQUE02 | reverse complement strand
GGATGGTGCGTTACGGAAACCGTAACACACCCTACACATACTTAGATTTTTTCATAAATCAAATCCGATTGCTATATGCTCCGTATAGGAATTAGGAAAAATCCAAAAGCTTAATTTCTTTAGACACAATCTAAAATCTAAAAACTAAAATCCAAAATTGGTATGACTAACGAACAACAAACGACAATTGAAGGTATCTATGAAGTGTGTATCGGTATCCCGGAGCCAATTTCTGCAATTCAGTATTGGGAGCAATTTGGCTATCGTATTGGTGAAGTGGGTGAATTAACCGCAGATTTAGCTAATCAACTATATGGGGTAAATTCGTCTTTACGCTCAATCCGCCTTTACCACCAAAATTCAGATCATGGTTTGATTCGGCTGATGATTTGGCAAAACCCCACCCACGAAGGTTTAGGAACAGCGTCGATGAAAATTAAGGGAAATCGTTGGGCAACAAGCTTAACTGCGGATGTGTTAAGTATCTTAAATCATATAGAGGATGCAAAGGCAGCAGGTTTACCTATTAGGTACACTAACCCTTATTGGGAAGTTATCTACAACAAAGATAGGAAAAGCCGTCCTTTTATTGAGCCAGCAGTCGGTGTGCGAGAAATGCTGCTACTGCAACCCTTAGCTCGCCAGGTTTTGTTTCAACGGTTTGGCTATACACTACCGCAGTACGGACAAGTTAACCATAATGCGGCTCTCAAGACTAGTCAGTTTACGCACATGGGAATCATCGTTCAGGATGACAGCAAAGAAACCCTGAAGTTTTATGAAGAAGTTTTGGGTTTGCTGCGTGTGCGTGATGATGTCGAAACTAGCTATGAATCTTCGCCAGCAGGTAAAGATATTTTTGACCTTAACCCTGGTGAAAAGTTTATTGTTACTACCTTTGATGATCCCCGTTCTTCTAAGTCTGACCTGATGGCTACGCGCAGTGGTAGACTTTATATCATTCGATTCCCAGAATCTATTAATTTAGAATCGCGCTTTGAAGCAGCCCAACCAGGTAGCTTGGGTATGTCTTTATATACATATCGGGTTAAGGGAATACAGGAGTATTGCGATCGCATCAAAGCAAGTACTGCCCAAAAAGTTACAGACATTATCAGTAATGAGTTTGGCGAAACGAGTTTCTCCTTTATTGCACCAGATGGCTACTTCTGGACTTTGCTAGAAGGTAATTAACTAGTGTAAGAGGGGAAAGTAGGGGGAGCAGGGGAAGAAAGAATAACTAATGACCAATGACCAATGACTAATGACCAATGCCCAATCAGTTTAAACTTCTTTATTTTCACCAATAGCCAGTTGCTTTTTGCTATGTTTCAACTCTTTCCAAAGTGCTTTAATTTGCTCGTAAGCTTCTTCCTGAGACAGTTTTCCCCCTGTTTCTAGGCAAGTGATGTAACTAATTTTTTGGGCAAATTCTTGGAGGTTAGCATTAAACACTAAGTTCTCTGGCTTGAAATTCCCATAATACCGACTACGTGGGTAAAGAAAGCTGTTTTTGTCTTGCGAGTTAGATTGTGTCATAAGTTTGCTCTCTGTAATTCTTTGTTAAAGTTATAAACTTAATTTTTCTCTGTGTGTAAATACACACCAGAAAATTCCAATTCCAGAATAAGTGAATATTTTAGTTTTAGTTAAAGATTAGGGTAACGCAGGAGGGAAGGTAATTGACTGTAGAAAACACTGAAATAAGAACGTCAAATGGTATTTTGAGTAAGTCAAATGCCATTTTGCTTGCGGAAAACACCAAAATGAGAAAGTCAAATACCATTTTGCTGATTAAACTCGACTCGATCAAATACGCCTCAAATTAGGGGGTCATAATTCTAAATTAACGTGAATTTGACGACTCATGTAGTGTCTGCCTAATTAGCTGAATCAAAAGACCTCTCCCTGGTTTTACGTAGTAAAACCGTCCCTCTCCGACTCGGAGAGGGTATTTTATCTTTTAACTCAGTACTCTTGATTAGGGTTGATAGCGAAGACTAAAGTAAAAGCCATCATCCTGAGCGTTATTACCGCGATCGCTCAGATCGATAAATGGAAATCCATAATCGAGCCGCAAAAAGAGATTATCAATTCCCATTGCCTGATTCCACAATAATCCTAAGCCTGCACCCACCAAAAAAGTTTGATCGGGTAGCGGATTGGGATTATTAGACTGATTCCAGACGGCTCCCATGTCCAGAAATGGCGCAAGTTGAATTGTGGATAATCCAGATTCATCGCGCTGGACTGTGATCCGATCTTCGATCGCGACACGAAATCCATTATCCCCAGAGCGGATATTTTGGCGATATCCCCTTACAGACTGTCCACCGCCAATGACGAATTGCTGGGAAGGTAAAAGGCTATCTGGTGTTAGTTGCAAGTCTGCTTGGATGAGCAACAGCTGATCGTTGCTGAGTTGCTGCACTCGCTGTACTTGACCTAGCCAACTGAAAAAGCGACCATCAGGTATGGGGTCATTGTTGATAGTTGCATCTAATATGTCAATGCCAAAACTAAATTGCGATCGCAAAAACCAGGCTCCTTTAGGTTCGCGTCTAATATAATCTTGACCAAATTTAATTACACTGGTGCGGCTAACGCCATTGGCATCAGGCCCAATGCCAAAGGGGGTTGCAAGGTTATCGAAGAGGAAGGTTTGACCATCTTGATAGGTAAATCCCAAGGATAGGGCAAATTCTTCTCTGGGCGATCGCATCAATGGTTGACGATAATTGATTTCATAAAGATCCTGGTTGGCCCGAATGCCTAACGCATTAAAGGGTGGCTCGGTAATTTCGTTGCGATTAAATGCTGCTCTAATCTGCACCTTGCCATTCATGGCGTTCACGGGAACTTGGTAGCTAAAATCAAACACATCGGAACCACCAGAAAGCGTGTGGTAATAGGAGCCTGCTAACTCATCTCCCATACCGGTTAAATTGCGATCGCGCAGTTCAACACCCAATCTTTCCGCCCCAATACTCGGAGGCGAATAATTATCTACACCCAAGCTACCAGTTAAAGGGTTTGCCTCTTCTACTCTGACAATGAGAACACTTTGACCAACCTTACCCGTCGGACGCAGACGCGCTTCCACATTTGTAAATAGGGGATCGAGTCGCAACAGTTTCAATTGTTCTTCGAGCTTACCAGTATTGAGAGGAGTACCAGCACCTAATTGGATGCGACTACGAATATAAGATGGGTTTAATCGCCGCGTCCCTTCGATGTCAATCTCTGTCAAACGCCCTTCAATTACCCGAATTACCACAACACCATTGGCGGTACTAGATTGCTGAATGTCTGGAACTGCTCTGGAATTTATATAGCCTTTATTTAGGTAAAGCTGGGTAACAGCATCTGCGGCTTGTCTGATTTCTTCTAAAGTCAAGTCCCGTTCTTCAAACGGTTTCACTACTGGATTAAAGTCATTTTCATTAAAAACTGTGCTATCTACAACCTGGATTTTGCGAATCCGAATGCGTTGTGGTGTTTCTGGTTGTGGGTTCGGTTCTGGTTGATTGGGATTAGTTGCCGGGGCAGGTTCTGTTTCCTGTACTATTTGTAACTCTGGCTGACTGCCATTTTTTGCCGAGTCCGGTGTAAAAATATTTGCTGTTGCTCTAAGTCCATTTGCAGTTATAATCCAGACCGCAGGCAGAATTAGTAAGCCGCACTGAAAACTGAAACTGTGCTGACTCCATTTGGTAGTTGCCAAACTCCGCCAAGTGTCTAACTGATGAGATAAATAGACAATTCTTTGCTGAGTCGTTGCTTTCGGCTTAACACTAGTTTCTGCTTCTTTTCTCATTTCTCCTCAGTGGGGTGCCTTATCTAACGACTGGGCTGATTTTGGTTTTTGACTATGCTATGGGTGCATGAATATTTCAATATCATATTTTTGACATTCAGATTTCAGAAGATTTGTAACTAAAACTATAACTAGCAGCGATTTTTTCTAAGTAATAGTCCTTAGCATTATATTGTGGTAATAGGTAGAAAACTTGGGAATACTTCGATGTCACCACTGATCTCCATTGTCATCGTCAATTACAACCGGGAGTCTTACCTTCAAGAAGCGATCGCCAGCGTCTTAAACCAGACATGGCAAGACTTTGAATTGCTGATTTGGGATGATGGCTCCACAGATGGCTCAATGGCGATCGCTCACGCTTATGCTCAACAAGATGGGCGAGTGCGGGTAGTCCAAGCACACCATCAAGGAGTTGCTGCGGCTTGTAAGACGGCAATCAGCCAAACTAGTGGCACATACATTGGGATCGTAGACAGTGATGATATCCTAGCCCCTACCGCCCTCGCCCAAACGGCTACAGTCCTCAACCGCCACCCAGAAACAGGATTTGTTTATACCGACTACCTAAATATTGATCGAGAGGGCCTTGTTATCGGCTACGGTCATCGTTGTGACATTCCTTACTCCCAAGAAGGTCTGTTGGTAAACTTCATGACTTTCCACTTCCGCCTAATGCGCCGTTCAGTTTACGATCGAGTAGGAGGTGTCAACACGTCCTTTGCTGGTAGTGCTTATGATTACGACTTGTGTCTACGACTTTCAGAAGTAACCCAGGTGCGGCAAGTTAAACAACCGCTCTACCTCTACCGAAATCATTCTCAAAGCATCTCTGTTACTAGAAAAACAGAACAAATCTTCTGGTCTAAGCGGGCGATCGCTCAAGCACTTTGGCGACGCGGACTAGCAGACAAGTTACAAATCGATGTAGAATTGCCCGCAGGTCGCTTCATCTTGCGGCGCAAAAAATCTCTACTGCCCAGCATCGCCGCTTCAGTGCTAGCTATTGTGCCTCTGGTGACAGCTATGAGTGCTGGATTAGTCCAAGCACAACAAATTGTCCCTGCTACTGATGGTACAAACACAATTGTTACACCCAATGGCAATCGTCTTGATATCACTGGCGGTACAACTTCTGGAGATGGTGTTAACCTCTTTCACAGCTTTCAACAATTTGGGATTTCACCAGAACAAATCGCCAACTTTCAAGCCAGTCCGGCGCTGCAAAATATTCTTGGTCGAATTACAGGTGGTAATCCTTCCATCATCAATGGCTTAATTCAGGTAACAGGTGGTAATGCTAACCTCTTCTTGATGAATCCTGCCGGATTTGTTTTTGGAGGAAACGCCAGTTTAAATGTGCCTAGTGCTTTCACGGTGACAACAGCCAACGGCATCGGTTTTGGCAGCAGTTGGTTCAATGCCATAGGTGTTAATGACTACACTGCTCTAGTTGGAAAGCCTAACGGATTTGCCTTTAGTACCAACCAGCCAGGAGCGATCGTAAATGCTGGAAATTTGGCAGTAGGTGCTGGGCAGAATTTGAATCTATTGGGCGGTACGGTGGCTAACACCGGGCAAATTTCCGCACCGGGAGGACAGATTACTGTCACATCCGTACCAGGTCAAAATTGGGTGCGTCTCAGTCAGCCAGGAAATCTGTTGAGTTTGGAAATTCAGCCCCTCACCTCTAGTAGCAACCAACCCAATAACTGGACAATTCCTATTGCATCTTTACCAGAATTACTCACAGTTGGTAACACTAACACTGGGTTAACTGCCAATGCCGATGGGACTGTGCAACTAACAGGCTCTAACGTCAAGATTCCCACAACTCCAGGTACAACGATTGTTTCTGGGACAGTGGATACATCAAGTCAAACAGGCGGTACGGTAACGGCTTTGGGTAAAAAAGTCGCGGTGGTTGATGCCAATATTAACGCCTCTGGAAGCAATGGTGGCGGTAGAGTGCTAATTGGTGGCGATTACCAAGGTAAAGGAACTTTACCCAATGCAGATCAGACTTATGTTGACTCCAACTCCGTCATTAATGCCGATAGTAATTTGAGTGAAAACGGCGGACGCGTTATTGTTTGGGGTAACGACACAACTCAATATTTTGGTAACATTTCGGCTCGCGGAGGAGCAAATGCTGGCAATGGTGGTTTTGTAGAAGTATCAGGCAAAAATTTCTTGACCTTCAACGGTTTGGTAGATACTTCAGCCGCCAATGGCAGCTTTGGCACTTTATTGCTAGACCCTAGCACATTGACTATTATCGATGGTGCTACAGGGACAGGTAGCTTTGATGGCACGGCTGGTAATATTGCCTTCAACGATCCAGATATTGGGGCTAATACAATTTCTTGGGGTGCGATCGCAGCCTCAGGTGCAAATATAAACTTACAGGCGACTGGGAATATTACCATCAATGACATCACCGGAGGTACACCGACAGTGACTACCCCTGGTGTCGCTACATTAAATTTGAATAATGGCGGTAGCTTCAACCTGAGTTCACAAAGCGGTTCTGTAACCTTTGTTAATCCCACCAACACAATCCAGACAAGCGGAGGAGCAATAAGGATTTCTGGAGCCAGCCTGTCACTAGGAAATCTAGACACAACTCGTGATTTCACTAAAAGTGGGGATGTAACTTTGTCTGCAAGTGGCAACATTAGTGCAGGCAACATTATTGCCAGTGGACAGGGTTACTCAGCAGGTAATGTTCAAGTCGGAAGCAGCAATGGTGGAATTACCATAAATCAGATCAACACCAGCGATAGTGGAGGGGTTGGCAATGCCACGGGTGGAACGGTGACTTTGACTGCGGCAGGCAATATCCTTACGAATACCATTAATTCCTCTTCCAATGATGCTGGTGGCTTAGGTACGGGTGGCAATGTAGTAGCAACGACAGGCGGTAGTATCACCACAGGGACAATTGACTCGTCTTTAGTCAAGACTGGAGGTGGCAATTTTACTGGCACAGCTGGCGCAGTCACTTTCACCGCAAGAGATAATATCACTGTTAATGGGACCATTGATGCCTTAGCATCTGCGATCGGAGTAGATGGTACTGCAAGCGTTACAGGTGGCAACGTTACTTTACAAACTACCAATACCTTTGGCAGCACAATTCGCTTTACCAGCATCAATACTCAGTCCATAGCAGACGATTTTAGTGATGGTAACACTGTTCAAGGTGGCAATGTGCAAGTCCTGACAAACGGACTAGTTCAAGGAATAGGGACAATTAACGATACGGGTGAAACGATCGCTACTGGTGGATTTTTTACTGGTGAAGGAGGTACTATCGTTCAACCTCTTGTGGGAGGTACCATCACAATTCGGCATGATGGTGGTCCAAACAATGTAGATTTTATCGTAGGCGATGCAAGTATCAATGGTACAGCAGGAACAATTAATGCCGGGGAAGGTAATGCAGGGGAGAGTTTAATCATCGCTTCGGGTAACTTCCCAGTATTGCCTACTGACAAAGATGCAAGCGGCACTCCAACCGGCATCACTATTACTTCCGTCAACACCCCGCCGACACTGACGACGAACACGCTCCTCTCATCCGATGCTCAAGCCAATCAAGCCTTTACCTTCACATTTACTGCCAGCACTAGTGATGTCAATCTAGATAACACCACCGTTATAATTGATGCTATCCAAGCAGGAACTCTAAGACGAAACGATACAGTTTTAGCTGTGGGAGACACCTTAGTTGTAGGTGAGGCACTAAATTACACACCACCAACTGGTAGCACAGGGCTAATCAATGCATTCACCGTCAGAGCTAGCGATGTCGTTTCATCCTCAGAACCTGTACAAGTCTCAATCAACGTGAATGTGCCAAATATTCCTGAGACTCCAAATATTCCTGAGACTCCAAATATTCCTGAGACTCCAAATGTTCCTGAGACTCCAAATGTTCCTGAGACTCCAAATGTTCCTCCCTGCACATTCCAGTGCAATCCACCAGGTAAACCAATTGATCCTGGCCCCAATAATCCTAAAATTGATAACCCCGTTCTTAATACCGATCCCACTCCCGAAGGCGATTTCACAGATGATTTTGCCGACCATTTAGGCATACCTACTCCTAGAATCAAAACACTAGATGATGCCAAAGAAATTGCTCGTAAAATTGAAGAAGCTACGGGTGTTAAACCTGCATTTATTTACATCAGTTTTGTCCCTGTGGAGATTCAACCAGAGAGAAATTTAGGCAAAGCTAAAAAGTTTACTAAGCAGTTAAATACTGTAGCAGAGCAGGATAGCGATCAACTGGAAATAGTGGTAGTAACTGGAAAAGGCGATCCTATCCGCAAGCGCATACCAGAAACGACAAGAGCCAAAGTTTTACAAGTAGCTCAAGAATTTCGTGACCAAATAGTTAGTCCACAAAACCGTCGCCGCACTGGTTATTTACGTTCATCTCAACAACTTTATCGCTGGATTATTGCACCACTAGAAGCAGATTTACAGGCGAGAGAAATTAACAATCTGGTCTTTTTACCAGATATTGGGTTACGTTCAACCCCAATGGCGGCGCTTCACGATGGTAAGGGGTTTTTGGTAGAAAAATACAGTATTGGCTTGATGCCCAGTCTTAGTTTGACTAACACCCTCTATAAAGACATTAAAAAATCTCAAATCTTAGCGCTGGGGGTTTCTCAGAGTACTCAGGGACAAGAACCTTTACCGGCAGTCCCCCTTGAGTTATCAACACTGGTGTCTAAACTCTGGCAGGGCAAATTATTGTTGGATAAGCAAGCCACTTTAGAAAATCTCAAAACTATCCGCCGCCAACAACCTTTTGGGATTATTCACATGGCAACCCATGCCGATTTTGCAACCGGCGCTTTGAGTAATTCCTATATTCAACTGTGGGAAGACAAGTTACGCTTGAACCAATTACGGCAGTTGCGGTTGAATGAACCCGAAGTCGAAATGCTGGTGCTGAGTGCTTGTAGAACAGCCTTAGGGGATGAAGAGTCTGAACTGGGATTTGCCGGTTTAGCAGTGCTGGCAGGTGTGAAAACTAGTGTTGCTAGTCTTTGGTCGGTCAATGATGCTGGTACAGCAGCGTTGATGACGAAATTTTATGAGAACTTGAGGACAGCTCCGATTAAGGCAGAAGCTCTCAGACAGGCTCAGGTTGCTATGGCCAAAGGGCAGATTTACGTAAAGAATGGTCAATTGCAAGGTTTGGGAGTAGTGGGTAACTTGCCTTTACCTACTGACAGTGTTGATGAAGCTGAACAATCACTGACGCATCCTTATTATTGGTCTGGATTCACAATGGTTGGCAATCCTTGGTGAAGTGGGAAAAGTGATTCTACTATCACCCTTTTACCCTTTCCGCCTACCGATTTTGGTTTTGTTTATCAGGAATTAGCTGCTCTAATCCACGGGCAATCCAGGACAAAAATGCGTAGGCGTAGCCCGTTGTAGACATCGCTAACGTAACTCCCAGCACGTTGAAGATCAATTGGGCATTCGCAATTTGGCGGGCAATATCATCCCCTGCACCCACTAACTGAGAAATCCACTGGGCAACTGCTGCCAATTGACTGGCAAATAAAATACCTACAGCAGCTGAAACAAGATTAAATAGCAAATGAAAAACACCTGTCCGCACCGCTGGGCGATCGCGTCCCTGGGTCTCCTTTAGACTCAGCTCTCTTGCTCTGTTGACTATTTTGCGTTTCTGCCCCAGAATTCTGAGGTTGCTTATTGTTTCTCTGTTCTGCTTCTGACTCTTAGCTTCTAAGTAATAAATATCTTTATGAGTAGTTTAATTTTATTATTATTAGGTTTAGGAATTTTTTTATTTGCTTGGAGAAGTAAAGACGAAATTCATCGCATTGCGGCGATGCTAACTGGGACAATTTCTTTAGTTTGGGGATTTTCTCTAGCTCCATTGTCATTTCAATTGCTATTTGAGATTATCTCAGTTGTAGCGGCTTTCTTTGTTTGTATGCGTTGTTTAGGCTGTGGTTTAAACCAAGATTAAATTTTCACGCGATCGCTTTGGATTTTGCCGCAAAGCCATAATACTTGCCATCATTTAGTTAAAAAACTTGCAAAGAATTGCGATCGCTTTTCTTTGATCGCAAACCCGAAATCACCTTACTTTCAGCAGCCATCGACTTCATCTGTATTGACCAAGGATAGGGTGTGCGATGTCTACGATGGTCACTGAGCGGCTGGTGAGCGAAGTCGAACCATGCCGTACCACTTGCCTACGGCACGCTACGCGAACGTGGAAGCAAGCTACGCCTGTTTGTCACAGAAGCTTTTTTTGTCCCAGCAACGCCGTAATTACCACACATATCCATCGTGGGATTTACAAAACTCCCCGCAATTGTGACGATTACGCTAGAATTGTTAAAGGTTCTTTACAGAATTTGCTGATCATCCCCAATTCTGTTAAAACAGCCTAGCATCCAAATGTAAATCTTAAAACCCCCTCTAGAGTTCACCAAAAGTTTCTATGACGCTCCCAATTCGCAACGTCGCCATTATCGCCCACGTTGACCACGGCAAAACCACGCTGGTTGACGCACTCCTCAAACAATCCGGCATTTTCCGCGAAGGCGAAGACGTTCCGGATTGCGTTATGGACTCCAACGCCTTAGAACGGGAACGGGGCATTACTATCCTGTCCAAAAATACAGCAGTTCGCTACAAAGAAACACTAATCAATATTGTTGATACTCCTGGACACGCTGACTTTGGCGGCGAAGTTGAACGGGTACTTGGCATGGTTGACGGATGTCTTCTAATTGTCGATGCCAACGAAGGCCCCATGCCCCAAACACGCTTTGTCCTGAAAAAAGCTTTGGAAAAAGGGCTGCGCCCCATCGTTGTGATCAACAAAATCGATCGTGGCCAAGCTGACCCCCACATTGCAGTTGATAAAGTCTTGGATCTGTTCTTGGAATTAGGAGCAGATGAAGACCAGTGTGATTTTCCTTATCTGTTTGCCTCTGGTATGGGAGGTTTTGCTAAGGAAACACTGGAAGCAGAATCAGTAGACATGCAACCCCTGTTTAACGCGATTCTAAAACACGTTCCATCACCAGTGGGCGATCGCAATAAGCCTCTGCAATTACAAGTCACAACCCTAGATTATTCTGAATATCTAGGACGGATTGTCATTGGCAGAATTCACAACGGTACTATCCGTTCAGGACAGCAAGCGGCTTTAGTTACAGAAAATGGCACCATTGTCAAAGGTAAAATTACCAAGTTGATGGGCTTTGAAGGGCTAAAGCGCGTAGACATGGAAGAAGCAACCGCAGGTTATATTGTCGCGGTGGCTGGTTTTGCTGATGCTTATATTGGGGAAACGATTACTGACCCCAATGAACCACAAGCTTTACCACTAATTAAAGTCGATGAACCAACCTTGCAAATGACCTTCTGGGTGAATGATTCGCCCTTTGCGGGTCAAGAAGGCAAGTTGGTGACTTCACGCCAAGTGCGCGATCGCCTATTCCGCGAACTCGAAACCAACGTTGCTTTGCGTGTCGAAGAAACCGATTCTCCTGATAAATTCCTAGTTTCCGGTCGTGGCGAACTCCACCTGGGTATCTTAATCGAAACCATGCGCCGGGAAGGCTTCGAGTTTCAGGTATCTCAGCCACAGGTAATTTACCGCGAAGTCAACGGTCAACCTTGCGAACCTTACGAACTCCTGGTGTTAGACATTCCTGTTGATGCTGTGGGTAGCTGTATTGAGCGCCTGGGACAACGCAAAGGCGAAATGCAAGATATGCAACCAGGTAGTGGCGATCGCACTCAACTAGAGTTTGTCATTCCCGCCCGTGGATTGATTGGTTTCCGGGGTGAATTCATGCGGATGACTCGTGGTGAAGGCATCATGAACCACAGCTTCTTAGACTACCGTCAACTCAGTGGCGACATTGAAGCCCGTAACAAAGGCGTTTTAATCTCCTTTGAAGAAGGCGTTTCTACCTTCTACGCCATGAGAAACGCCGAAGATAGAGGAGCATTCTTTATTGTTCCTGGTACAAAGGTTTACAGAGGCATGATTGTAGGCGAACACAATCGTCCGCAAGACTTAGAACTGAATATCTGTAAGACTAAGCAGTTGACCAATCACCGCGCCGCGGGTGGTGATGAATTAGTGCAACTGCAAGCACCGATAGACATGAGCCTAGAGCGTGCTTTGGAATACATCGGCCCCGATGAATTAGTGGAAGTTACACCCCAATCAATTCGTCTGCGGAAGATGTCGAAGAAGCTGGCGAAACGGTAAGTAAATTTATTTAATTGATTGGAAAAGCCCGCTAATGCGGGCTTTTTGTTTTGCTAGATGTATCGCAATCATTTTTTAAAGGGGTACAAAATATTTATCGTCATTGCGTAAGTCCTAGCCACCTAAAACGAAGGTGATTTCTAATGAAAAAATACCTATATTGACGAGTTTCGACTACTTCGACTTACCTCGGCTTCGCCCTTCTCTACGAGAGGCTGCGCCCTAAGCGTAGCTATGCCGCAGGCTTTACGACTACGCTCAGGACAGGCTCGGCACAAGTCGCTCAGTACAAGTTCGCTCAACTCTCGACCACTCAGTTGGTTGAGCGTTCGCGTAGCGTCTCGCAGAGAAGTCGAAACCAACGGCTATGGTAATTTTATTACTAGAATTCACCTAAAACAAAGCCTGCGTAGGCAGGCTTTGCTTGGGTAGCCCCAGACTAAAGGTCTGTGGGCGTTTTCATATTTTTGCAAGAGATTGAATGACTAATTTCAATCAATATCTCTAACTGTTCTCTTCACTGCGTCGCCTGCATCTTCAGCCCCACGCTGAACATTTTTTGTCACGTCTTCGGCAGCATTCTGGGTATTACCCTTAATATTTTCAATTCCTCGCTGAGTCCCCTTAACAACGCCTTTGCGAACTTCTTCAGCGGAACTGCCAATATCTTCACCAAGGTTCTTCACTCTTTCACCGAGGGGTGTACCTTGTTTGTAATTTCGGCCATATTGCTCTGGGCTGTCAACTGATTTCTGCTGAATATTTCTTTGAGCATTTTTTGCCAGCGCATCAGCTCTGTCATTAGCTGCCTTTTCATCTCTCGCTCTGGGATCTACATCACTAAAGTTATTCATTCCACCAGAGGGAGAAGAGAGAGGATAATCTTTTGTGGGATCGTATCGTTCGGTATTAGGTGCTTGAGCACCAGGTTGTGGCGGCTGTGTTGCTATTCCTGGAGCACCACAAGCCTGTGCCATAAATAGAAAGATTCCTGCCAAAAAAACTGTTAAGACTTTCAAGGGACGAATATTTTTCAGCCAATTCATTGCTTTTTTCATACTTCTAACTCCTTGCATTTTTGTGACTAAGTTAAACTTCAACCAAGATGGCATTTGCAATCTATTTCAAATCTCAAGCATTGAGACAAAATAAAAGTTCTATCTGCCTACTGCTGGATTCTTTTGTAATTCAGGTCTGGCACCAGCTTCATCCGCCTTATCTTTCAAAAAGCCGGAAGCTTCTTCAACAGCCTCTTTTACAGTCTCAATCCGATCTTTAACCCGATCTCCTACATTTGGTTCATTCTGAATCAAACCACCTGGTTCAGGCTGGCGGAAGTCTTTATCTGTGATGAGTGGCAACTCTGCTTCTTTGTTAATTCGACCTGCTGGTGTCTCAGCACCAGGATAAAGTATCTCGGATTCTCTATTTGTAGCAATCAACAATTGCGAACTTGGTTGTAAGCTAGCTTCGTCGCGTCCCTGATTGGCTTTTGGGTTTGCTATTTTCGGATCGGTAGACATTCTGTAGTTGGTATATTTGTCTCCACCATTCTTATAAGGATTGTTTGCTCCACCAGCTTGTACAGCAGGATTTTGTGGATTTGCACCTTGAGCATTTGCCCCACTACAAGCAGTGCTAACTATCAACAATAGTCCAGCTAAAAAGATAGTTAATATCTGGCGCAATCTTATTTTTTTCAAGAATAGTCTTACAGCGTTCACGTAGTCCTCCTTACCAAAATATTAATAAACTAAGAATTTGCTGAATCATTGAATTGGTCAGCAAGTTATTGTGCTTGTTTTGGTTTGCTCACTTTCGACAACCTCTATTAAGGATATGAATAATAAAATGCACTTAACCTCTAGCGCAGGTCACATTTTAATTAGTACCAAAATAATATTTTTATCTAACTCTAGAGAGATATAAAATAAAATAATATGCTCTTCGTAAAAAGTACTACATCAGCCTATTTAATACTTCAAAAGCTTTGGAGAGGTAGCTGAGGTACTGTAATAGCTAAGGCATTCAGCCCTTGTTGCTTTAACCGTTAAATTACTAAATTCATGAAGCAATTTTTACGCTGGATAATTTTGGGCGGAACGCTGTTTTTTTTAGGCAAAGCTCTGAAGGATAATTGGATTGGAGTGACTGCTATCCGCATTGATGGGGTAGGATGGGCAATTATAGCGATCGCTACAGGGGTCACTTTACTAGCACATACTTGGGCAGGCTGGATTTGGACTTGGATTCTGCAAGAGTTAAATCAACCTGTATCATCTCCACAGTTCATCCAGGTTTATCTAAAAACGAACATAGCTAAGTATTTACCAGGTAATATCTGGCATCACTACGGGCGAATTGTAGCCGCCAAAAATGCCAATGTTTCTGCTGGTGCAGCCACCTTAAGCGTTTTGCTGGAACCGCTACTCATGCTAGCGGCTGCTTTAATCATTGTTGTCCTATGCAGTAGCCAATTTGCGGCAGCTAATACTACCTTTGTTCTGCAAATACTACAATTGCTAAGTTTAGCTATAGTCCTTTGTGCGATTCATCCCTGGTTTTTAAACCCAGTTATTCGCTTTTTGTACAAATTGAAAGCAAAAAAATCTGTTACTAACACTCAAACAACTGTTCCCTTTATTCTTAAAAGTTATCCCCTACGACCTTTATTAGGAGAATTGGGCTTTTTGGGACTACGCGCCACTGGGTTTATACTAACTATGTTCGCCCTGGGTTCGTTGAATGTGAATCAAATTCCTTTGTTGGTAGGGGCTTTTAGTTGCGCTTGGTTGTTGGGGTTTGTCATTCCGGGTGCGCCTGGTGGGTTAGGTGTGTTTGAAGCGACTGCGTATGAACTTTTACGACACCACTTTCCAGCTGCTCTAGTATTTAGTGCGATCGCTCTATATCGCCTCATCAGTATTCTAGCTGAAACTGCGGGTGCTATCTTCGCTTGGTTAGACGAACGTCTTACTAAGTCATGAATCAGGCGACACTAATTTGTGTCTATCTACCTTTATCTGTGAAAACACACGATAACCATCCAGATTCAACTGTGGATTACTGCTTTGATGCTCTTCTTCCATCTTAATCAAGTTATATTCTACGTTTTCTGCATAAATTGCAAAGGTGATATTAAAAATCTCGATAAAATTTATTACCCCTTTACATTGATCTTCTGAATACTTTTCGTAAAAACGAATCAGATGAGCAATTCGAGTTTCTAAATGTCTGCGGGAATTTCTACAAATCAAAATAATCTTTAACAGTATAATCACCAATGTCAGAGCATGACCTTGGTTAAGCAATAATATAAATAATGACGAAGGTTCTTTCCCATTTTCTGTTGTCAAGCAATCAATGACTCGATTACAGGTTCTCAAAAACAATTCTTTAGTGATAATTTCTTGATTATAATCTGTCTTCCATAAGGATAAAGTATCTACAAACTGCTGCCTCCAACTCTCGACTGATTCTTGATTTTCTACGGAAAAAAATAGATACTTTTCCAGATTTATTTTAAATTCTTCCAAAGTTTGATTTTGAGTTTGCTTGATAAATATATGAGCAATATTTTCATGGCTAAACACACCTTTTTTTAAAACAATTGCTTTTATTAAACGCAGAGCATGGTCTCCCAAGACACTGGGGTTTGTATAGCGTGTTGTGCTTGAGACGGCAGATTGAGAACGAGCAATATACATTGCTAGTTCAAACTTAAATTTGTCTTTTATCTGTTTAGAAAGACTTCTAGCTGCCTCTTGTTGCTCTTTGGGATTATTCTCATTAACAGATTGATCAATTAATAAATAGGAAGTATAGCGATTAGACCAATGACCTTTAGATGATTCGTTGTACTTAGAAGCAAATAATTTCAGTTCTTGGTAGTCTTTGCTATTGACAAAATTCTCTAACCAGTTTTTACAAATTTTTACTACTGGAGGATTATTGTCCTTTATATTCAGATTTTCATTAACAAATAAATTAACTAATTCTTGGATATATTTGTCTTTTCTGTTAGTTTTCCAATTATTAACTATGATGTAACAACACCGCTTAATGGTATTACATAGCTCTTGTTCTTTATCCTCTAAAAAAACACTATATATTCCAGGTATATAATCGGAATCTTCTGAATCAAGACCGTCTATAAATAAACCTTTGAATTCTCGTAAAACATCTTCTGGTGGCAATTTTTTGACAATTTCCACAAAGAAGCTATAAACCTCCTCTTGTGCAATTTGCATATTTATCTGTCTAGAGTTAGACGTAACAGAATGGGGATCTTTCTGACTACTTGATAAACTATTAGCGATCATTCCATTTATCAGGACAAAAAGGCTTCCTGTTCATATTATTACCAGCTTAACCTTGGTGAACAGTAGCATCAATCTATTCTTCAGAGATTGAGTAATTTTTTTACACAAATTTGATAAACTCGAACTATAGATAAAGTATTAAAGACAAATTGTTTCATACTTCATCAACTAGTCTAGTAAAATTACTTAGTTGTAACAATCAAAGACCATGCATAAATACATGGGCGGGTTAATCTATGATTTAGATACAACCCGCCCATACGTTCTATGGAAGCCTTTCGACATTTTAAATTTTTAGTGGGGGTGGAGGGACTTGAACCCACACGACCTTTTACGGTCAACGGATTTTCATTCTCCCGCAGTTTTCACTGCTACCTGATGACAATAGCCAGATCAGGTTTTAAGAATTGGACTCTCCCTTTACCCTCGACTTAACGTTAGGGTAGCTCCCGTCGGGTCTCTGCACCTTCCGAATAGTTATGAGTTAGGAGTTTTGATTTGACTCAGTACTCACGATTTTCTTCGGCTTGGCTCAGGATTGCCATGTCTGTCACCAGATTTAGGTTTCCCTGAGTTTGAGAGCTTCCACTTGAGGGATTTCTCCTTCAAGGCTCAGTTATCTAAGTCCGTAGCGTCTACCATTCCGCCACACCCCCGCAGGTGTTTGGCAACTAGTATAACTAGTTATTTTGTAGAGGCAGCAAATACCTCCTCATCTATTCCACCATCAATTGTGTCTTTTGTCCAACTAGATTTAAAATATTTTTTCCAGATTGTGCGATTGTTTCTAAAGTTGGAAGTATTCCTTGTTTCCTCGTAATCAATCTGGATGAGTTTTTGATCTTGTCTGACTAGAGCATTTGTTTGCTAGTGGATTCACTACTATAGCATGATATTAGCTTTTGTGATGATGTCTGTTGAATTGCCCATAAAAAAAGTACACCACCCCACCAAAGCTGCGCTTTAGCTGCCCTAATAGCTTGCAAAAAGGGCTTTTGAGTAATTGTGGCGTAGTTATGTTGAAAGCATTATGACTATACTTCCCTGAGTCTGGCTCTTCAGCCTATGATGGAAAACAGATGCTTAAGACTTGAAAGTTATGATTGTGGCCCTTCTGTATCTGATTTTGGCTGGAGCTTACCTTTTGGTAATCCCTATTGGTGTCTTGCTGTACCTGAAGCAGCGTTGGTATGTAGCTACCTCCATCGAGCGTACGTTTATGTACTTTTTGGTGTTCTTCTTCTTTCCGGGTTTGTTGGTTCTATCGCCGTTTGTAAATTTTCGACCCCAACGGCGACAAATTGAAGTTTAACGAGATTGGTAGGTCATAACTCTCATGCGACGGATTGACGCTATTGGAATTGGCTTGGGTGTTTTTATTGCTGGCGGCTTGGCTTATGTAGGATTGCAGCTAGTCGGCTTGGATAATCAGAAAGCTGGTATATGGAGCCAAGTCTTACTCGTCAGTGGGTTAGTTGGCTGGTTAGCCACCTATTTTTTCCGTGCGGTGGGACAAAAAATGACCTACCACCAACAGCGGGAACAGTATGAGCAAGACTTTCTGCAAAAGCGGCTAGACGAGCTTACTCCCGAAGAACTAGCACGAATTCAAGCTGAAATAGAACAAGAAGAGCAGTCTCAGGTGTAAAGTTATCATTGGTCAGTTGTCGTTTGTCTTTTGTTAGTTACAAATTACCAACGACTAATGACCAATGACCAATAACTAATGACTAATGATTAATGACTGCGATTTCTGATTGCTTTGAAACTCTTGGGCGCAATCGTGAGTGCGCTTTGATTCCTTTTATCACCGCTGGCGATCCAGATTTAGAAACAACAGCAGCAGCGTTGCAGATTCTAGATCGCAATGGAGCAGACATAATTGAAATAGGTATACCCTACTCCGATCCTCTAGCGGATGGGCCAGTAATTCAAGCTGCTGCTACCCGCGCCTTGCAAAGGGGTACGAAATTGGAGCAGGTGCTAGAAATGTTGCAAGGGATTACTCCGAAATTGCGATCGCCCATAGTCTTGTTGATCTATTACAACTCAATTTTGCACCGGGGGATTGAAAAATTTCTTCAGCAAATTGCTGCTGCTGGGGTCGCAGGATTGGTAATACCTGACTTACCTTTAGAGGAAGCCGCAGGCTTGCTCCAAGCAGCTAGTGAGATGGGAATTGATGTAATCTTGTTGATCGCTCCCACTAGTTCCGCTGAACGGATAGAAGCGATCGCTCGTTCATCCCAAGGATTTATTTATTTAGTCAGCGTCACAGGGGTAACAGGGGTGCGATCGCAACTGGAAAACCGCGTGTCCGATTTACTCAAACAAATTCGTGGTGTTACTGATAAACCCATCGCTGTAGGCTTTGGGATCTCCGAAGCGGCACAAGCCCGTCAGGTAAAGGAATGGGGCGCAGATGCAGCGATCGTGGGCAGCGCTGTTGTCAAACGGTTAGCAGAAGGCACACCAGAGCAGGGATTAAATGCGATCGCCGAATTTTGCCAAAGTCTCAAGGCAGCCATCAAGACCACCAACACCAGCATAAATACTCCTCTTGATTAGACGGGTAAAGTAGATTAAAAAAGTATAACAGTGTAGTTTTTCTATCCTTGCTTGGTAGACAATTTGACCATTATGGTCTTGAATATTAACATCAGATATCATGATGTAAAAAAACTAGCTGATACAGTCGCTTATAGTTTGAGTATTATGTGAAATCAAGTAGGCATAATTTATGAGTGTGAGAGTGAGTCAGTCACAAATGATTATAGTTACGTCGCAATTGAGGAGTAAAGGCGATGAGTGAGAGTATGGCGTTTATCGGCGGGGTCGCCGTAGCTGGGCTGGCGGCTCTCGTATTACTCAAAGGAACAAATACTCCCCTACAGCCTAACTTTGCTGTTGCTCCGCAAATGCCAGGTACTGTAGCAGCGCCGGGAATGTATTCTCCTTACAACCCTTATGCGCCGCCACCAGTGTATCCCGGTCAGGCTCCGCCACAGACTGCTCCCAACATTGACCAGCGCCTAGAAATGGAGAAGTTGAACACGCAGATGCAGCTGGAGCGTTTAAAAAACGACAATGAACAGCTCAAGGAACAGCTGAAGTTGCAAAATCAACAACTCCAAGGCCAAGTCCAAAATTTTAATACTCAGCAGCAGTGGCTATCAGCCCAGCAGAGTAACCAACAAAAAGTAGCAGCACTCCAGCCGCAAAATTCTTGGTGGTCTTCACCTATGCTTTGGGCCGTGGGAGGTGCAACTCTCACTATTGGTGGTGGTGTTGTCGTCGCTGGGGTATTGGCTTTGTTCTCACCACGGCAGCGTCCATCTCGTACTGTACAAGTAATTCATCCCTACCAAGGAAATACGCCACCCTTGGTTCCAGTCCGTCGTGCTGAGTTTCTGCCTGCTTCTCGGATGGAAGCAAGACGAGTTGAAGCACCAGAATACGACGAAATGCACTAATCGGGAAAATAAAATCATAGATGAACACGAATGCACACAGATAATCTATCTGTGTGCATTCTTGGTTTAAAATCATAAACAAAACTTTTTGTAAGGTTTGTACATAGTACTTTTTAATTGTGTCAAGACAATGTGTAGGGATCACAGCATTGCTCCCTGCGCCCCTGTCTTATCCCAACTATAATTATTTACGTCGATCTACTTAGTGTTAAACCTGGTATAGGACTCATATTTGATTTTTGAAATATACGTAGGGTGCGTTAGCCAGAGGCATAACGCACCGTCCGAAGGCTTT
>NZ_JAVRBN020000072.1:0-20413 GCF_034531305.2 Nostoc sp. ChiQUE02 | reverse complement strand
AAACGGGCAACCAACTTTCTAGGTGCAATTTATCTGGCTGCTTCTGTCATCTGGCTCAATTGATGACACGCCCTAAGATAAAGTCAAGCTTTTAAACCTCTTATGATTAAATACAAGAGCAAGATTAAAGGAGTTAGGCGATGAGTCAGATGCTAACAGCAGGAGTACACTGGACAATTCACGACGTGGAACTATTACCAGAAAATGAAGGTACGCGCTACGAGATAGTTGATGGAGAATTATTTGTGACTAGAGCACCTCACTTCAAGCATCAGCAAACTTGTGGCAGAATTTTCCAACAGCTTAACATTTGGTCGGATTTTAGTGGTTTAGGAGAAGCTGTAATCAATCCCGGTGTTTTGTTTTCAGAATCAGATAATGTGATTCCTGATGTAGTTTGGGCTACAAAGGAAACCTTGGCGGTAATGTTGGATGAAGGGGGACATTTAACTGGCGCACCAGATTTAGTAGTCGAAGTTTTGTCTGCTAGCAACTCAGACCAAAGACGAGATAAGGAAGCTAAACTTAAACTTTATTCTTCTAGAGGAGTAAAAGAATATTGGATTGCTGATTGGCGATCGCGTAAACTAGAGGTCTATCGACGCGAACAAAATCAACTTAAATTGGTAGAAACCTTATTTAGTAGCGATATTATAATTTCTCCTTTATTGCCTGGTTTTAGCTGTACTGTAAACCAGTTTTTTCCTGTATAAATTTAGGTTGAATGGAAAAACAAATCTCAAGTAACGGATTAACTAAAATCCAGGTACTGATTATGGCGATCGCAGCTGGTGTCTGTGTTGCTAACGTTTATTATAATCAGCCAATCCTTAAAGATATTGCATCATCTTTTGGAGTCAGTGAAAGCGAAGCGGGTAGCATCTCTGTGCTTACGCAAGTTGGTTACGGTTTTGGGCTTTTCTTTTTAATTCCCTTGGGCGATAAAATCAACAAGAAAAAATTAATTCTTTGCTTACTGATATGTTTGTTCTGTTTGTTGATAGCCATGACGTTTTCACAAAACATCGTCCAAGCTTGGATATTGAGCGTAGCAATTGGGATTGCGACAGTCTCCGCTCAGATTATTCTTCCTTTAGCAGCAAGTATAGATAGAGTAACTACAGGCCAAACCGTAGGCAATATTTTTACTGGTATATTGATTGGAGTTTTAGGAGCAAGGGTTTTTAGTGGATATATTGCTGAATGGTTGAGTTGGCGTTATGTATATGGATTTTCAGCAGTAATGATTTTAATTGTTATTGCCTTACTAAATATATATTTGCCTAATATCGAAAATCAATTTAATGGTTATTATTTGGAATTATTAAGTTCAACACTTAAACAAATAAAACGTTTTTCATTATTAAGAGAAACGTCTTTAATCGGCGGATTATTGTTTGGTGTCTTTTGCTCCTTTTGGACAACGCTGACTTTCCATTTAAGCGGAGCACCTTTTAATTTTCAATCTGACACAATTGGGATGTATGGCTTTGTGGCGATCACAGGTGCATTGATGGCACCAGTTTTTGGTAAACTAGCCGATCGAGGTAACTCCCAACGTTCCTTGACTATTGCTGTATCGATGGTGATTGCAAGCTTAGTAATTGTTAAAATTGCTTCTAGTTCTGCACTAGCGATCGCTGTTGCTGTATTGTTACTAGATATAGGTGTACAGGCAACCCAAGTCACCAATGTCGCAAGGATATACACTCTTGATGCTCAATCGAATAGTCGCATCAACACAGTTTATATGACTACCTATTTTATCGGCGGTTCTGTAGGTACTAGCATTGGTCTATTATGCTGGGATATTGGTGGCTGGAATTTGGTAACTTGGCAAATGTTACTTTTTACTTTGATCGCATTTTTTATTATCGTCAGACCTAAAATAACTATAGCAAGAACAAATAAATAATATATGTCAATACCTTCGCCAATTTACGAGGGTGAGTTGGTATATTAGCTCCCTTGTCTCTTGAGTTTGGCAAAAACAATAAGTCCTAAAAATTCCTTCAAGGTTTCCCGCAAGCTTTTTTTACGTATTACCTTCATGTTAAAGGGTTTGAGCCTCCAAGCTACGATGTCGAGCTAAACGCCCATGTATCAGTATTTTTGCCAAAATTTTTGTAGGCTCTTATTTTGGCAAAGGTATTGATATGTATAACTTATTGTCAGATATCGCCTTGCACCAATAACTAAATTTACTCCTCATCAAGGCGATATCTATAGATAATCAGCTTACATTAAGAAAAACTGGGGATTTCAGAGTTGGAATCTTGTGATGTAAGGGCAGATGCTGAAGGTGCAGTGTTTTGGCTTTTGGCAGCCAAAATTACAGCTAGCAGCTTAGGCAGTGCTAGGCAGGCAACAGTATTTAACAGCGTCAGGAATATACCATCAATCAAACTCATATACTAATCTTCTCCGTTTGAAAATTGGTGCTTACTATATTTTTTAGTTTGAAGCAAAATCAGTACAATTGCTTAAAAATATGATTTTAGATTTCTTTTAGAGAACATAAGCTAAATAAATGAATTTTTTATCCTATGGTAACTATCAATTTTAAACATTCTTTTCAAGAGAAGACTTTTTCCAATTCAGTGGCAGATGTAGACTAATCCAATTTAGATAACTTAATGCCAAACTTAATGCCAAACTTAACTTCTATCTCATCCGCAGGTGTATTAAGCGTTCTAAGTAAGTAGGCAAGAAGAAATTAAACTATGTTACGTAATGTAAATTTAAT
Source organism: Nostoc sp. ChiQUE02 (assembly GCF_034531305.2). NCBI lineage: Bacteria > Bacillati > Cyanobacteriota > Cyanophyceae > Nostocales > Nostocaceae > Nostoc > Nostoc sp. ChiQUE02. Next base: position 17,667 of record NZ_JAVRBN020000072.1, on the reverse strand, counting down.
TAAATTTTCTCGTAGTGGTCTGTCAAGTTTAATTTGCTAAGTTCGTAGTTTGCGCTGTCTTTGCTAAAGCACAAACTACGAACAATAGAACAACATAAGAGATTTGACGAAATTAGAAAGAATTAATTTAATAACTAGTCGTCGTAAGTAACGAATAATTTTTACTTGCAAACAGTCCATCAATTCGGAGAACACTTGGCACAGAAATGAGGTCTGAATTTACAAAATTGACTGCCTGTCACTGGGTAAGCTGTACAATAAGGAAAACTGGTAATTGCGACTCTGGCTGTTTGTGATTTGGAACCATTCCTCAACGCTTCAGTAAGTTTGGTTTTATCAGCCAGAAGGATAGCTAAAAGCTTAGGCAATGCCATGCAAGCAGCAATATTGAGCAGCGTTAGCAGTATAGTGTCTATTAAATTCATAGGTAATCATCTCCTGTGAAACGTAGGCGTAGGCGTAGCCCGTCGTAGGCGATCGCTGTTCTTAGACGCAAGCATAATGATATGTATAGAATTGATTTTTAGTCAATCCATTGCTTGCAGTCTATGTAAATTAACTTTAACATAAATATTTGTAAATATAAACGTGGAATTCCTGGAATAATCATACACAGAAGGGAATGTGGATAATAAGGACGTTTATTGTAGCCGAATAACAAAATAAGCTGGAAAATAATCAGTTTACGATACTTAGGTAAGGTGTTATGTCAAAAACCCAAACCGCGTCTTCTTTTTTATCTAACATCAGTGAGCGAGAACAGCAGGCATTAAAGCGGTTGGTAGATTACACAAATGTGGAATCGCTGCCAGAAATTTGGCCTTTGGCAGCTCAACGATTTGGTGATGTTGTCGCCCTCCGCAACCCTCACGCTAAACCAGAAGTAGTGATTACTTATACCCAGCTAGCAGAGCAAATGCGACTATTTGCTGCTGGATTGCAGGCGTTGGGAGTAAAGGTAGGTGATCGCATTTCCTTAATTGCTGACAACAGTCCTCGCTGGTTTATTGCCGATCAAGGCATCATGACCGCTGGAGCAGTTGATGCGGTGCGTAGCGCCCAAGCGGAAAAAGAAGAATTGCTGTTTATCATCGCTAATAGCGGCAGCACGGCAATAGTAGTTGAGGATTTAAAAACACTTAAAAAACTACAAGACCGCCTCAAAGATTTACCAATTCAAGTAGTCATCTTACTTTCCGATGAAGCACCACCAACAGATGAAACCCTAAAGGTGCTGAATTTTACCCAGTTGATCGAAATTGGGGTAAATCATAATTTTGTGCCAGTCAAGCAAAATCGTGACGCTCTGGCAACCCTAATTTACACCTCTGGTACCACGGGCAAACCCAAGGGTGTAATGCTGTCTTATAACAACTTGATGCACCAAGTGCTCACTTTCAGGACAGTAGTGCAACCAAACGTGGGCGATATCGTTCTTAGTATCCTGCCTTCGTGGCACAGCTACGAACGAACTGTTGAATATTACCTACTATCTCAAGGTTGCACGCAATTTTATACCAACTTGCGCTCCGTAAAAGGGGATTTGAGACAATTTAAACCTAACTACATGGTGGGTGTACCCCGCCTGTGGGAATCGATTTATGAAGGAGTGCAAAAGCAGTTCCGCGAACAACCAGCGAATAAGCAACGCCTAATTAACTTTTTAATGGGCATTAGCGAAAAATATATCAAAGCGCGGCGAGTTGCTGAAGGGTTGAGTTTAAATAATCTTCATGCTTCACCCGGCGAACGATTAGCAGCTAGTATACAAGCATCGGCTTTATTACCCCTCCATGCCTTGGGAGAACGACTGGTTTATGCCAAAGTGCGGGAAGCCACAGGAGGACAAGTTAAGCAGATGATTAGCGGCGGCGGTGCGCTTCCCAGACACATAGATAACTTCTTTGAAATTATTGGTGTGCAGATTTTGCAAGGTTATGGCTTGACAGAAACTTCTCCTGTTACCCACGTGCGGCGTCCTTGGCGAAATTTGATTGGTGCATCAGGGCAACCACTTCCAGCTACAGAAGCTAAAATCGTAGATCCTGAGACAAAAGCGCCTTTACCAGTAGAGAAGCGAGGCTTGGTATTGTTGAAGGGGCCGCAGATTATGCAAGGCTATTACCAAAATCCCGAAGCGACAGCGAAAGCAATTGATGCTGAAGGTTGGTTTGATAGCGGCGATTTAGGTTGGCTGACACCAGAAGACGACTTGGTGCTAACTGGCAGAGCAAAGGATACGATTGTATTGACTAACGGGGAAAACATTGAGCCGCAGCCAATCGAAGATGCGTGTTTGCGATCGCCATACATCGATCAAATTATGCTCGTCGGGCAAGATCAGCGCAGTCTGGGAGCCTTAATTGTCCCCAATGTCGAAGCCCTAGAAAAATGGGCAGTAAGTCAGAATCTGATAGTGGATACGCCCAACGATCAAGCGACTTCCTCATTTAGTCAAAAAATTGACTTCGAGAGTAGAATGATCCAGGATTTATTTCGGCAAGAATTAAATCGGGAAGTGCAAAATCGTCCAGGCTTTCGACCAGATGACCGCATCGGAACCTTCAAACTCATCCTGGAACCGTTTTCCATCGAAAATGGCTTGATGACACAAACACTGAAAGTTCGACGACACGTCGTCACGGAACGCTATCGCGATATTATTGACGGCATGTTTGCCTGATGATTCCACCTGCTAACTGTAAAGAGTGAACGTGAAATATTTATGGATGTCTCCAAATCTAATTTGCTCCTGAAACGCGTCGTTAACGTCAAAGTCATTGTGACTCCCCTTTGGAAAGAGGAAGTACAACAGCAGCTGCAAACGCAGATCAATCAACTCGATCAGCAACTGCAACAGCTAGACGTTGAAGGACAAAGAGCGATCGCTGCAATTCAAAAACAGAGTTTGCAACCACCTGGGCCCCAGACTCTCCAACAGATTGACAATATTCAACTCCAAGTCAATCAAAAGAAAAGTGAATTCCTAGAGCAGAAAAATCAGTTGCTGCAAAACCTTCAGCAAGTGCAGTTTCTCCAGCAAGATCAGGAAGTCAACCAATTCCAAATGGAAGGCTTTTTCCGGGTTGAAACCGGCGATAACCTGATTAGCAAAATGCAGGTCGAAATCGTTCTGCGCGATGGCGTTGTAGAAGAAATTCGCGGCGACGTTTAAATTAGTCATTTGTTATTTGTCATTTGTTTTGTGAGCAATGACTAATGACCAATGACCAATGACTAATGACAGATGTGATTTAACTTTGTATGGGAGCGGCTCCCAGCCCAACATTCCACCTGGGAGCCAGCCCAAACAATTTGCCACACTGGAGGTGAGCTAATAAAAAGCGATCGCCCAAAGGTGGTCATCTCAACTCGATATTTAATACCAACTGCATCATTACCCTGCTTGATTTGCGTAATCGTCACAAAGGCCTGATTTCGTTGCGGATAAGCTACCTCTACCTTTCGCCTTCCTCCCACTGCTATGTCGTCAAAAGCATTCAGCGCAAGGGTAGCAGGGTCGCTACCTTGGAGAGATGAGTTGATATTTTCTAGAGGTATAGTTTTATAATCGGAACGTTCTAAGTATGCCACAACTTCTTGAGACTGATGTATTGCTCCCACCTGCTGAGTTTGCCCATCACTAGTCTCAACAATCGGTTCAGATTGCTGGCGCTGGATAATATAAACTCCAGCGCCAGCAGTGGCAAAGATACCTAGTATCACAATCAAAAAGAATTTCAATTTTGCAGACATAAAAGTAAACAGGAATTTCAAATAGGTTTATTACCAATTTTGAATTCTAGATTGAACTGCATCCCATATCCTCTATCTGTGAGAAGCTCCTGTATCTTAAGCAATAGTTATGAGGAATATAAATCGCAATCCGATTTAATCTGTGAGAAACTCGTGGTGTTATTTGTAAGTCAACGACTAAAACGGAGATTTTGGCTAACCATTGAGGATAGCTCTGTATTATAGACCTCTAAGTCATATTTAGGTTCCTAAAGTCAATCGATTAGTCATTAGTCATTGGTCAAAAGCTAATGCCTCATGCCCAATACAACTCTTGGAGAGGCTGCGCCAACGGCTTACCTCGGCTTCGGCTCCATCGAGCTATTTGTACTGAGCGTAGTCGAAGTAAGTCGAGATGCTCGGCACGAGTCGCTTAGTACAAGTGCCCAATCCCCAATGCCCCATGTCCCAACCTAAAATATAAAATCTCCAGTCCAAAATTCTTTTATCAAGATACAATTCGATCTGACAAAAGCTGTTAAAGTCCATAAACCATTGATTCCCAAACCACCCTATGAGCATTCACGAAGTATTTATGCCGGCTTTGAGTTCTACCATGACCGAAGGCAAAATCGTCTCCTGGGTGAAATCGCCAGGTGACAAAGTGGAGAAAGGCGAAACAGTGGTGGTTGTAGAGTCAGATAAGGCAGATATGGATGTAGAAACCTTTTATGAAGGATTTCTTGCCCATATCATAGTTGAAGCTGGTGAAACTGCCCCGGTAGGATCTGCGATCGCCTTCATAGCCGAAACGGAAGCTGAAATTGAAACTGCCAAATCTCTTGCCAATTCCGGCGGCGTGGCTGCTAGTGCTACCTCTTCCCCAGAACCAATCCCCGCCACAGCCTTAGCTGCAACACCTGCCTTAGCGTCTCAAAACGGGTCTAACCACAAAGAAGGAAGGCTTGTAGCTTCACCCCGTGCCCGCAAGTTAGCCAAAGAACTCAAAGTTGATTTAACTACACTCCAAGGTAGTGGCCCCCACGGTCGCATTGTCGCCGAGGATGTGGAAGCATTGTCCAATAAGGGCAAACAACCCGCCACTGCCCCAGTTGCCCCACCAGCACCTGTACCAACCAGCACCCCAGTTGCACCCTCAGCACCTCGGACACCTGCACCTGCACCAGTGGTGGCGGCTGTTCCTGGTCAAACCGTGCCTCTAACTACCTTCCAAAATGCCGTAGTACGGAACATGGTAGCTACCATATCCGTGCCCGTCTTCCGGGTCGGTTATACAATTACCACTGATGGATTAGACAAACTTTATAAACAAATTAAATCCAAAGGCGTGACAATGACAGCGCTACTGGCGAAAGCTGTAGCGGTGACTTTACAAAAACACCCACTGTTGAATGCTAGCTACTCAGACCAGGGAATTGTCTATCATTCTGATATCAACATCTCTGTAGCAGTAGCGATGGATGATGGCGGATTGATTACACCTGTGCTGCAAAATGCAGACGCAGTGGATATTTATTCTCTATCGCGTACTTGGAAATCTTTGGTAGAACGTGCCAGGGCAAAACAACTACAGCCCCAAGAATACAACAGTGGTACTTTTACCCTATCTAATTTGGGGATGTTTGGCGTAGACAAATTTGATGCGATTTTACCGCCTGGACAAGGTTCAATTTTAGCGATCGGGGCATCGCGTCCGCAAGTGGTAGCAACACCCGACGGTTTATTTGGCGTGCGCCAACAAATGCAAGTCAATATTACTTCTGACCACCGGATTATTTACGGTGCCCATGCTGCGGCGTTCTTGCAAGATTTAGCGAAATTGATTGAGACGAACCCTCAATCTTTGACAATGTAATTTTGAAAAGACAGCAAATTTAAATGTTAGCGCTATCAGCGAAAAGCAGTTTTTCGTATAGTAGCGCTAACAACAAACAATACCTACACTTAATTGTTTTATGGACAAACTATGTGGCGATATCACGTCTCTACATAAGTTCATGTCCAAACTGATATCAAAGTGACATACGACAACACCCTGAAATATCTGGTTGAGCAGTATCCAGAAGATTTTGTCCGCTACTTACTCGCATCTGAGGCAACGGATATCCAGATTCTGAAAACAGAATTAAATCAAGAACCAATCCGTGCCGATTCTGTAACCTTTTTGCAAACTGCCAATCAAATACTGCATTTGGAGTTTCAAACCTTACCAGCATCGACTCCACCCTTGCCACTGCGGATGTTGGACTATTGGGTGCGGCTATATCGACAATACAATTGTGATATCGAGCAGATAGTAATTTTTCTTAAACCGACAACTTCAGAAACTGTCTTTGTAGATCAATTTACTGCCCGCAATACTAGCCACCATTACCGCGTTATCCAAGATCCAGAACCCTTACTGTTATCTCCTGGTTTATTACCTCTGGCAACTTTGGCGCGAACAGATTCCCCTCAAAGCTTACTCCAACAGGTGGCAGTTCAAGTGAGTATGATTGAAGAAGCAGCCACCAAGCAGAGTATCTCGGTATGTACCCAACTTCTAGCCGGGTTGGTATTTGAGCCAGAACTCATTCGTCAATTTTTGAGGATAGAAGATATGAGAGAGTCTGCCATTTATCAAGAAATTCTCCAAGAAGGACTTCAAGAAGGGAGAGAACAAGGCATTGAACAAGGAAGGCAATCAGAACTGAGGCTAGTGATGCGTCTATTAAATCGTCGGCTTGGTTCAATTAATTCTCAGTTACAATCTCGGTTGCAAGAGTTGTCCTTGGTTCAGTTAGAAAACTTGGGTGAAGTATTACTAGATTTTGCCAGTGAGGCTGATTTAATGAATTGGCTTAATAGAGTCGAAGCTTAGAGCGATTAATCACTTACAAGCTACAACAAAATTATCCTTTTGCTCAGTTTCATGTCCCTGGTCTAGTATAGTATTACTCAGCTTCACCAATCAGGATAAATGCTGCCCAACTATTCGGACAATTACGATATTCTCGCATGAGCGCTAACATAGCTTGGCGTAAAGCTTGAGCTTTATTCATACCACTGTGAAGATGCTGGTGAAATTCAATCATCAACAACTTGGTTGAACTATCCTGAGCTTCCCAAAGAGATAAGATTATACTGGGAACACCAGCCAGAAATAAACAACGAGACAAGCCAATTACGCCATCACTAGTAATTATACCTCTCCCAGTATCACAGGCACTCAGGACAACTAATTCAGCATTCAAGTCCAAATCCAGAATTTCGCTAGAGGTTAAGAAGCCACTATCATTGTCTGATGGAGCCAAGGCTATAGCTCCTGGTATCGACGATTCAGTAATATCTAATATCCCATGAGTAGCCAGATGAATCAGCCGGGCTTTAGGCATCTGTTGCAGAATATTTAATTTAAGAGCGTTATTGCCAATTAGAGCTTCTGTATTCAATAATGAGGCGATTTCTTTTGCCTCTTCTTCAGCATGAGGCAATGGTTTTAACGGCTTCGGTGGTTGAGAGGGATCTATTGGCATCGTTGGATTCCCCACCACAAGAGCATCAATGAAGTCTTCTATCACCCCCAAATTCAAGTTTTTTACTCTTTCTTTTTGTTGATGAGTTAAGTTCAGCATCATGATAGAAGGAACTGTTACTATACTATGCTGCTCTATTAAAAACTTGCCAGTAGCCTTATTTTGCAGTGCTGAAAAAGGAATTAAAAATAGCCGATGCTGTGGCACGAAAATAACGGATTCATTGGGGTCAGTTGGGAGTAAGTCAGAAATTGGTTGAATCAAGTATTGATATATCTGCTGGGCAAAAGGTTGAGCAACATCCGGACAAGAGGAATTAGCAATCCTTTCATGAGTTTCTAATAGTATTTCTTCTAAAGATGTTTCGTCTTCCAGGTAAACCTGGCGAAAGATAATTTCACCCGTTGGTTTGATAACCCAAATATATAGGTTTTCTGCATCAATAATTGAATATTCAACAATTGTGGATTTCTGTACCTCAGCGATGTGTTTAATTGTGTCAATGTTGGGTGGTTTAATAGCTTCGTCTAAGCGTAATTCCTGAATATAACCTAAAGGTTTGGCGGCTAAACCTTTTGCCAGTAACTCTAGCAATGCCCTAGCACGTCCTCTTTCAGAAATTTCTAGAGCTTCCAATATTTTATTTTGAGAGACTAGGACTTTTTGCAATAGGGTGTAAGTAACTGATTGAGTTTCAAAGATTGATATTTTGTCGGCATCATTAGCTAATTATAAGCGGATATTTTCCCAAATTTGAATTGCCTCACTGAGATTTGCCTCGGCTTCTGTAAGTTGGTTACTACTTAATAAAATCAAGCCTAAATTATGTAGATATTTTCCCTGTTTAATACAATCTCCTATCTCCCGCGCAATGGTTAGAGACTTTTGATAGTAGTTTATCGCTAGTTTAGATTCGCCTAATGAAGAGTAAGCAGATCCTAAATTTCCAATAGCTATACATAGACCTTTACGATCACAAATTTTTTGTAGAATTATTAATGACTGCTTATTATAATATATTGCTTGTTTATATTCCTTACGGGCAAAGTAGACATTAGCAAAACCAATGAGTGAATCAGCTTCTCCTTGGGCATCTTCAACCTTTCTTGCGATTTCCAGACAGTTCTGATAGTAATTAACTGCCTTTTCGTAATCCCTAAGATCAAAGTAAACATTACCAAGACCAAGAAGTGAATTGACTTTTCCTTGTGAATGCTGCATCTTGTTTGCCACATTGAGCAACTTATGGAATTGATCAATAGCCTGATGGTTTTGTCCCAATTCATGGTAAGTATTAGCTAAACCTCCTGAAGAAAGTGCTGCTCCTATATGATTACCAATTTTCTCTTCAATTGCGAGAGACTGCTGGTGATACTCTCTTGATTTTTGCAATTCTCCCAGATGATAGTAAGAATCACCAAGATTGCTAAGTGCAGAAGCTACACATTCTTGATTGCCAATTTTTTGTGCAAGTGATAGAGATTTTGTTAGGTAATTAATTGCAATTCGATAGTATCCTATACAATTATGATATTTCCCTAAATTATTTAATGAAATTGCTTTTAATTCAACTTGGCTGTATTTTTTCGCAATAATGATAAATTTATTTTCACAATCTATTGCTCTATGAAATTCTCCTATATAGCTATAGCACTGACTAAGTATATTAAATACACCAGCCTCCATATCATTATTATTTAATTTATCAGCGATAATTAAAATATGGTTAAGCTGTTCAATTGCTTCTTTATGTTTCCCTAGTAAAGCATAAGCATATCCCATACCAAATAAACAAGAAGTATTTATGTTAGACTTATCGAGTTTCTCACAAAGCTTTATTGCCTCTCGTAAAGCATCCAATGCTGCTTTTGGATTTGAGTTTTACAAAGCAATTCCTTTGTTTAGCTTACTTTTAGCTGTTTCATATTCTAAAAATACCAATTCTTGATGTATATTTTTACTTTTATTACTGGTCTTATTTTTTTTGGTTTTATCTTTGTTCATTTTATAATTATGAAAATTCCAAAATATTGATATAATTACAACTTTGTTAAGTTAGTATAAAAGGTGGGCATTACCCACCCTATATGATTTATCCTTTCACACAAAGAACTTGCTTGAGTGTTGCTACAACCTCAACCAAATCCGCTTGATTTTCCATAACTTGTTCTATCGGCTTATAAGCACCAGGAATTTCATCTAACACACCCTCATCTTTGCGGCATTCTACACCATTTGTTTGCTCAATTAAATCATCAAGTGTGTAGACATTTTTTGCCTTATTTCTTGACATCAAACGCCCTGCACCGTGGGAACAAGAACAGAAGCTGTGAGCATTACCTTTACCCTTAACGATGAAAGACTTTGCCCCCATCGAACCAGGAATAATCCCATAATCTTCAGTCTGGGCGCGGACTGCACCCTTACGAGTAACGTATACATCCTCATCAAAATGCACTTCTTTTTCGGCATAATTGTGATGACAATTAACCTGCAATAAAGGTTTAGTTGCCTTCCCACCTGCTAGATGCTTCTCAACTATGTGCTTAAAACGCGCCATCATCACATCGCGGTTGACATGCGCATAGTTTTGTGACCATTGCAAATCGTGCCAGTATGCTTGGAATTCTGGCGTACCAGCGACAAAGTGAGCCAAATCAGGGTCAGGCAATTTATTACCTGCCATTTTTGCTAATTCTCTGGCTGTGTGAATATGACATTGGGCGAGCTTATTGCCGATGTTACGCGAACCAGAATGCAGCATCAGCCAAACTTGATTCTCTGTATCGAGGCACACTTCAATAAAGTGGTTTCCTCCACCGAGAGAACCCATCTGTTTCATCGCTTTACTTTGTAGGTCTTGTACACCGCGATGCAAGTCTTTAAAATCTTCCCAGTATTGCCAATTGCTAACAGATTTTTCAACCTCTTTATTTTCGTTGAATCCAGTAGGAATTGCGGCTTCAATATCTAGGCGAATTTTCTTCAGTTTACCTTCCAGTTGTTCTGCGGTAAATGCCGTTTTGATAGCGCTCATTCCACAACCAATATCCACACCGACAGCAGCTGGTATAATTGCCTCTTTAGTTGCAATTACAGAACCCACTAAGGCACCTTTTCCTAAATGAACATCTGGCATTAAAGCCACGTGCTTGAACACAAATGGTAACGATGCCACGTTTTTTGCCATCTTTGTTTCTTCTGGGCCCAAAGAGTGATTTGCCCAAGATAAGACGGGTGCTGGTGTAGTAATTTCTAACTTTTCGTAGGGCATAATTGTTTCTATTTTGGATTTTAAATTTTAGATTTTGGTGAGGTAGTGCTGTCTTCACCCTTGGCGCTAGCGAGCCTGCGAGCGTCTGGGGGTTTCCCCCATGAGCAACTACCGTTAGCGATAGCGAAGCGTTAGCGAGGAACGAGCGTCGGTACGAGCGTCACCCGTAAGGATTAGGTATAGGGTAGTGATAATTATCGCTATGGTTTATAACCCATTACCTGGTTAGTTGTAGCAATTTAAATGTTGTATTGTCTTTCATTTGGCTCCCTCAATTTTCGTGAAGCTGAAGAACTACTTTTTGGAGCAGCATTTATACTACAAATGTAACATCTTAAATTACAATCGTCAAACTATCGCCATAGAGAGAAAGCAGATGTTTTCCAGATGTATTAAAATTTGTAAAGAAAATTACTCTGGTTAAATTGCCCCTTAAAGTTCTGACAGAATATGGCAGTGCGTCAAGATACAATCTGGGAAAGGTTTTTATCCCCTGTAGTTCGTCTTTTGATTGATGAAGATGGATTACGGCGTTACGCTGATAGTATTGACTGGGAGAAAGAGTGCGATCGCTATCGACGAGATGATGTCATAATTCCCCCGTACTACAGCAGTCAAAACTTTCACGGTGTTACAGGCGGATATCTCAATTACGGTGCAGCAGTTAGTTACGATCCGATTACCCAATATGTTCTACCACCTAATGAAACTATTGTCCGTCAGGCTTTAGTTGATGCCGTCAAGGTAAAACCACGACGCATACTTGACTTAGGCTGTGGCACAGGTTCCACTACTTTAATGTTAAAGCAGGCTTTCCCCGAAGCGGAAGTTATTGGTTTGGATTTATCACCCTACATGCTGGTAAGGGCAGAAGATAAAGCTAGAAATGCTGGTTTAGACATAGTCTGGCGACACGGGAATGCTGAAAAAACTGGTTTGAGTGACGCAACATTTGACTTGGTGACAGCTTCTTTGCTGTTCCACGAAACACCAGATGCGGTATCCCTAGCAATTCTGCGGGAAAGCTTTCGGTTACTGGTAACTGGAGGACAAGTATTAATTCTAGATGGAAATCAGAAGACTCTGCGTCAGTTAGAATGGCTTAATGATGTTTTTGAGGAGCCATATATTCGTGAGTATGCTGCTGGTAGTGTAGAGGCGAATATGGGTGCAGCCGGATTTGAAGCTGTGCGATCGCACGATGTATGGTGGATAAATCAGGTAACTAGCGGCATTAAACCGATCACAACTGAAAATGTTCGGCAGTATACTGTCACATCAATAGATAATAATGATTTGGAGGGACTTGGATCTCCAGCGTTTGGCATAATGGCATGAGTTTAAAGGCAGTTCTCTTTGATTTTAATGGTGTCATCATTAACGATGAACCAATCCACCTGCAACTGATAGATGAGATTCTCATTGAAGAAAATCTCCAACCCCAACGGGTTAATGAGCGTCAAGCTTCTTTAGGACGCAGCGATCGCGCTTGTTTTCAGCAACTACTCGCTAATCGTGGTAGAGTAGCTAACGAAAACTATTTAACTCAGTTGCTGTACCGCAAGGCCCAGTCCTATGTGGTGGAACTAGAAAAAATAGAGAAACTGCCTTTATATCCAGGCGTAGAAGATTTAATATTTCAGGTGCGATCGCGCCATCTGAAACTAGGTTTAGTCAGTGGTGCTATTCGCCAAGAAATAGAATTGGTACTCAATCGCGCTAAACTGGCTGAACATTTTAAAATTATCGTCGCGGGTGACGACATCACCACCAGTAAACCAGAACCCGATGGTTATCTACTGGCAGTTAAACGCCTGAATAAAGAATATCCTGAATTGAATCTTCAACCACACGAGTGTCTGGCAATTGAAGATACTCCAGCAGGTATTGAAGCGGCGAAGCGATCGCACATGCAAGTAGTTGGTGTAGCGAATACTTACCCATTCCACATGCTCCAGCGCTGCTGTAACTGGACTGTTGATTATCTCAGTGATTTGGAACTCGAACGGGTGCAGAAGGTTTATTCCCAAAAACAGCCTCAGCCATTGGTAACTGAATGTTAGAATACTCTATGGTGATAGGGCGTTGAGTTAAGGAGTAATATTACTTTTGACTTAGCACTGATTAAGGGGAATTAGCTCAGTTGGTAGAGCGCTGCGATCGCACCGCAGAGGTCATCGGTTCAAATCCGTTATTCTCCATTTTTACTGTACATTCGCAGATTAAATGTCGCAATTCGCAAATTAATGTCGCTTTTTGCCAATTAAGGTCGATTTCGTAAGTTTGTGTCACTAATTTTAGTATATTAGGTTTTCGCAAATTAACGTCGTCTTCTTTCGTCATTAACTGTAAAATTTACCACAAGCAAATTATTTTCCTTAACATTTGTTCGATCGCAGCGCTCCTTTCAACCCTCCTAATAACTTAGTTATACTCTTTAACCATTTTAAAATCTGGTTAGTGCGAGTACATAGTTTTTATTGCTTATTTTTTCAACGCACCCCTAGCCGGGATGGTTGTTGAAACTCAGAATCATTCTGCTGGAGCAGATAGGGATAGAAGTAAACTTTCAACCCACCCCTAGCCGGGATGGTTGTTGAAACTGGTTCTCCTTCGGAGAATTACTTAGGTTTAGACATCTTTCAACCCACCCCTAGCCGGGATGGTTGTTGAAACTCCAGGCTGCCACAATGTTGGTTGAGTAATGCCACTTTCAACCCACCCCTAGCCGGTTGAGCGAACTTTGCAGGAAAGTATCTGCCCTGGTTGCGGTACAAAAAGTCATAGATTACACCAAAACCATCGATTTGTAGTCAAAGATTTGTCTTGGGGAGAGCAACTAGTATTTTTAGGAATAAATAGAAGACAATTTAAATGTGAAAGTTGTAAAAAGCCATTTAGTGTTCGCGTAGCGTCTCGTAGAGAGGAATTAGATTTTGTAAATAGAAGAAGAACTTATACCAAAAGACTTGCCAATAAAATCATCAAGGAAGTTTTAGATTCAGATATACATAGTCTAGCTAAAAAAGGAGTTGTGACAACTGAAGAAATAGAAAGAATGTTAAAAGATGCCTCTAAAGAATTGGAGAATTCTAAACCTTCGAGTTTAAAAAGGCTTGGAATTGATGAAATAGCTCTAGTTAAAGGCAAAGGAAACTACTGCGCTGTATTAGTAGATTTAGATACATCTAAACTAATTGCAATTCTGGGCGGACGCACACAAGAAATAATAAAGGAAACCCTTATAGGATGGGGAACTGAGATTTTAGAGCAAATATAAGAAGTAAGTATAGATTTGTGGCAAGGCTATAAAAATTTAGTAATAGAATTAATTCCTAATGCTCAAGTAGTAGCAGATAGATTTCATGTGATGACACAGATAACTCAAGAGTTAGATACTCAACGAAAAAGAGAAAAACGGAATATAGAAGAGTTAATCAAAAAAGCAAAATCGACATTAAAAAAAGTTGAATACGAACAGATATTAGAGGGATTAAATAAGAGTAAATATCCGCTACTTCAGAATGAAGATAGCTGAAATGAAGAGCAAATTAATAAACTTATTCAAGTGAAAAATGTATCACCTCTATTGAAAGAAATGCATGAACTAAAAGAAAAAATTAGAAAACTTTTTAATAAAACTACTAATTGGTATACAGGAGTTTTTAAACTAGGTATGTGGTTATCGAAAGCTAAAAAATATTTTCCCAAAAGTAACAATACTATTATTCGTTGGTTTGATGAAATTATTGCTTACTTCGATAATCGGACAACTAGTGGTACTGTCGAGGGAATTAATAACAAGCTTAAATTGATTAAGCGTTCTGGTTATGGATTTAGAAATTTTGATAATTTCCGAGTTAGATGCCTATTAACTTGGCATTTTGTTTGTTAGTTTAGCATCCTAAGTACTAAAGAACCGCAATTTTAGGATGATAAAATGTCACTTATTTTCACGCGAATGAATACAGATGTAGGACAGAATAAAACGTCCCTAGCTGTATGAGCAAGAGGTTTTATCACGAGTTACTCGTAAATCACGAACAGTTAGTTAGTAAGAAAGTTGGTAGGCAAAATTATTTGTTGGCTGATAACCAGTTGTTTAAATTGATTGAGTAAATCAGCCTGTCGCAGCAGGAAAGGAATGTAATGGGGTCGTCTGTCGAAGTTGGTTCCCCAGTCTTTGATGGTGTGAGGACTTAACCCTGTGGCTTGTGCCAGAGCATTGATACAAGCTTTACGATAACCTCTGGCTGGGTCAATATCTACCCACCTACGACAATATTCCATCGGCTCCAAAGGCAGCTGACGAATAGCATCAATCCTCTGCTCTTCTGGACTAGGGGAAAGTCTCACAAGCAATCTTGGCTGGTAATGGATGGGCAAGTACCAGATGAAGGCTTGAGTGATTTTATATTGGCAATTGCCTACTTTCAATTTGTTGATTCAAAAGTGTAGGCAACTGTTGTTGTACTCAAGCGGCAGTCTAATACAGCAGTCTACAGATTAAGAAATCTCTGCCCACAATACCAGTACTTTAGTCGGAAAATCCGATTAAATTATTTTTGCGGATAATCAGGCGGTAAGACTATTTTCCTGATCTGGTTAAGCATATCCGCCATTCTGAGAACGTGTAAAACATGATCTGGTCGCCTTTCAAAGTTCGGACCCCAGTCATTAACTGTACGTGGACTTAAGCCTGTAGCCTCGGCTAGAGCCGTAACACAAGCTTTGCGATAACCACGTTCATCTGAAGGTATTTCAACCCATCGCTGACAGTATTCTAGAGGCTCCAAAGGTAGTCTACTGAGTACGTCGATTATATATTGGGTTGAAAGCGTATCGCTGTCTATCACCTTTTCTCGCTGTGGTTGTGGGAAGAGTCGGAGTTCACGACTATACTTATATTAGTTATTAGTGTTCCTGGTTGCGATCGCCAAATAAATAGAACTACTTAGAAAAACTGGAAGCTTTAGTATTTTTCCTGCTGTATATTTATTCCAGCGTCTTTATTTTTATAGATTTATCTTTCAAACCTTCTTCAACCATCTTTTTGGTGTCTATTGACCAGTTTTTACCAGACTGATCTCCCATGAGAGACCAGCGAATCCAACCTACAGAAGGTTTTTCAGGGTTGTACCACCCTGGATCGTCCATGTCTGGTTTGAATTTCTCAAAAAAATCCACCATTTTATCAATATCTTCAAGGGTCAGAAGTTTTTCTTGTGCGATCGCTTCAGCTAAGGTCAAATTTTTCCCCCCACCGAACTTTTTATGTAATGCAAGTCCGCGTAGTGCTGGCATACTTGCTCCTCTTGGTGGGATGAGTTTAATTTCTTTGACTTCACTTTCTTGGACTTCACTTTCGCTGCATAACAGAGATAAATGGAGCATTTAAAGTTGAAATTGAAAAAGTAATGTATTCATTTTTATTTATCGTAATTTTGGAGGGTTAAAGGAAGTGTTAAATTTCTAATCTCCAAACTACCAAATCTTAGAAAGCATTGTTTTGTACAAACTGTTTGTAGGGGATACCACACTCTACACTGAGTGCGATCGCACTTTCTCCCCTCACGCAGCCCAATCTTTACAGAGTAACTCTGCCTGTTGCAGGACTGTCACCATCGCTTTCTCTTGCTTTTCGGGTGGATAGCCGTTTACTTGTGTGAAGTATTCTTGAAACTTACTGGTAATATCAAGTACACCGTAAGCACTCCACTGACATCTGAGTTCATACTCCGAAGCGTACCGTTTTGGCATAATTGCATTACGCAGCGCCAAAGCTACAACTTGAGAACTAGGTGCAGCCAAGCCTAGACGCAATCCAACAATGCAGCGAGAGTAACAATCTATAACCGTCGTTAATTGAGGACGGCCTATTTCCTCACCATCCTCATCCACTAATAAGATATCAGCTTTAGTATGGTCAATTTGCCAAACCTGATTGCTGTACTTAATAGATATTTCTTGACCATCACGGGTTTTAATTATATGTTCGGAACCGTGCCATCCTGGGCTACGGCTAATGCGAGATTTATGCCTTTTCTCCTCAACTGGTTTGAGCCATCTTTCTACTGTTCTAGTGCTGGGAGGTTTTCCATACTTTGACCAATACTTAAATCCTTCTGCTTTTTCCTTTATTTTTATCAGCTTCTTTAACTGCCGATCTAAGTCTTCTCCCCGAATTCCCTGACTTTCTAACCTTGATATTTCTGCTTCTAATTCTTTTTTGGCGAACTCATAAGCTTTAGTCTCAATCTTCTCGGCGACCTGAGTGCGAGTCATGCGATCGCTTCCTTTATTCCCTTGGTTATAAATCTTGAGACTCAATTTATACCAATATTCACTTTTTCGCACCTGTCCTTTGTCTGCTCTAGGAACTTCCGCTAAAGCAGCCATACCTTTTTCTTCCCAAGACTTAATCAAACGTCTAACGGTTCGTTCAGATTTACCAAGCTTTTTGGCTGCTTCTTCCAACCTTTTGCCGTAAGTTAAGCGATCGCAGGGTTCACGTAGATTGCGAATTATCTCCAGATTGAGTCTTTGTTCACCTGAGAGTCTGAGTTCTGAGTCCTCTAAAAATCTCTGATCTAAAAACTCAACTGATTTGTCTTCTTCTACAGAGTTATCATTCTCACTCAATGGCTCAACTTCCATTGAAAAGTCGAGTGTGTCTGTATACTGGTCATCCGATAGGAAGCTGTCTTCATCTTCTAGTTCAAACTGGTCATCTACATCTAAAGGACTCATAGATGTAATTTAGCCCAGTTTCACAATAAACGATGTCTTACTGCACACTTAATTGAAATTGTGACTCGTGAAGGAGCAAAAACAGTGGAGGGAGCATGTCAACTTTGTTAGAACAAACGAACTAAACAGGTTCTAAAGCTGGTCATTAAGATAAGCGCAGCGATGCTTGAGAACTTGAGGGACATTATATTCATCCCATTGCGCTCCAGAAATTTTTAATCGTCGATCTATCTGTTTGATAGTAGACTCGACAGCACCAGAACCAATCGAACAAATACCTTCGGCTTGATAATACTCATAATTGACAATTCGATGCCGATGAGTTTCCAAATACTGGCAGAAATTTTGAGCTTTTTTAGCTTGAAGTGGAGA
>NZ_JAVRBN020000071.1:0-21470 GCF_034531305.2 Nostoc sp. ChiQUE02 | reverse complement strand
CAAACCCCGGCACGAATTATGCAAACAATTGCAAACTGCTTAATTGATAAGCGTTTCCGCTTTTCTTAGTGCCATTCTGCCAATGCACCTTGTCCAGATTTGATTTTACTGGATTTGAATCTACCTAGAAAAGATGGTCGAGAAGTCTTAGCCGAAATCAAAGCCGATCCCGATCTGAAGTTGATTCCGGTTGTGGTTTTAACAACTTCTGCGGCTGATGAAGATATTTTGCGAACTTACACACTGAATGCCAATTGCTATGTTACCAAACCTGTGAGCTTAGAAGAATTTGCTAAGGTGATTCGTTCGATTGAATTTTTTTGGCTGGTGGCTGTGAAGCTTCCCAAACTTCCATCGTAGGCTATAGTTAACATCTGGCGTTGATTTAAGGATTGGTTTTGGCATCACTTTTAAGTAGAACTCATGATGAAGAATGATTCTCTACAAATTCTGTTAATTGAAGATAGCCTAGAAGATGCGGATCTCTTACAAGAATTTCTGGAAAACGCAGATCAAACTAGCTGGAAAGTTACAGTCGTAGAAAAACTGACACTAGCCCTCGAACAACTGCATCGTCACAGCTTTCATGTGATTCTATCCGATCTCTCCCTGCCCGATGCTCATGGCTTGGAGACAATCACCCAACTCCATGCGGTGGCTCCAACCTTGCCGATTGTCGTACTCACCCGCCTCAAAGACGAAGCGATCGCTTTAGAGGCAGTGCGGCAAGGCGCACAAGATTATCTCGTCAAAGGGCAAATTAACGCCTATGCCTTAATTCGAGCCATTCGCCATGCGATTGAGCGATCGCGAATGCAACAGGTAATGCATCAACAGTCAGTGGCGATCGCCGCATCAACTGAAGGAATTGCCATTTTAGACACCCAATGGAACTATGTGTATGTCAACGAAGCCTATGCCAAAATCTACGGTTACAAAGATTCGAGTCTACTGCTACAGACCAATTGGAAAATTCATTATGACCCTATTCAACAAGCCCGCTTGAACCACGAAATTGAGCAAAGCCTACAGCAACGGAGATTTTGGCGAGGAGAGGCTGTTGGTCATAAATGTAATAGTCAATCTTTTGACCAAGAACTCTCAATCACATTGTTACCGGATGGGGGAACAGTCTGTATTCTGCGAGATATTAGCGATCGCAAACGAACAGAAGCTGCCATGCAAGAAGCTTTGCAGCAAGCCAGAGAATTACACCGACTCAAGTCTCAATTCATCACGATGGTTTCCCATGAATTTCGGACACCTCTAAGTGTGATTTTGGTAGCAACAGAGTCGTTAAAACGCTATGCTCATCAATGGACTCCAGAAAAAAACCAGATTCGCTACAATCACATCATCGGTGGAGTGCATCGGATGACTGAGTTGCTCAACGATATGCTGGTTATGAACAGATCGGGGGAACATCAGACCAAATTCAACCCTGTACCACTGAACTTAGAAAAGTTCTGTCAAGAATTAATTGCGACATTAACGACCAGCGAACACCCAATTATCTTTGAGAGTCAGGGCAACAATCGGCACATTTGCCTCGATCCAACCGTCTTACAACTCATACTCACCCACTTGCTCTGCAATGCAATTAAATATTCTATGGACGGTGGAAGGGTGATGTTTGACCTGATTTTTGCTCCTGAACAGGTAACTTTCTCAATTCGAGATGAAGGTATTGGCATTCCCCTAGAAGACCAGGACAAATTATTCATCCCGTTTTATCGCGGTAGTAATGTTGGCAATTTGTCCGGGACAGGTATCGGGCTAGCAATTGTTAAGCAATATGTGGAACGGTGTCAAGGTGTAATTAATGTTACTAGTCAGGTGAATCAGGGTACTCTAGTCATAGTAACCTTGCCTATTGCTTTAGTAGAGCAGATTCATGACCAAGATCCTGGTAATTGAAGATGAACCATCCCTACGCGAAGAAATCCTAGATATCTTAGAATCTGAGGGTTTTGATGTGATGGGAGCAGAAGACGGGGTACAGGGTCTTCATTTGGCTCAAACAACCTCCCCTGACCTGATCCTCTGCGATATCATGCTACCCGAAGCTGATGGGTATACAGTGTTATCTAGCTTACGACAACACCCAGACACAGTGCTGATTCCTTTCATTTTTCTCACCGCTAAAGTGACCCGCGAAAATGTTCGGCAGGGTATGGAGTTAGGCGCAGATGATTATTTAACAAAACCCTTTAGGACGGATGAGTTGCTTAACGCTATTACAAGTCGATTGACTAAGCAAGCAGCGATCGTCCAGATCCATCAGAAAGTTACCCACCTTCAGCACTCTAATTTACTCAAAGACGAATTTATCGAGACTGCATCACAGGAATTACGAAGACCTGCGACCAATATTATGATGGCGTTGAAACTCCTGCGACAAGCTTCCAACCCAGAGCAAACGCAACGCTATATCGATCGGTTGCAGCAGGAGTGTTCCCGCGAAATTAATCTGATCAATGACTTGCTCGATTTGCATTATTTGGGTGTAAACGAACGTCCCTCACAACCGGAAACGGTGAATTTACAAACCTGGATTCCAGCGATCGTCGAACCATTTAAAACCCAGGCTCGACAACGCCAACAAACCCTCTGGAGCAACATTCCACCCTATTTGCCAATGCCCATAATCGATGCCGCAGATTTCAAGCGCATCTTGAGCGAACTGCTCAACAATGCTTGTAAGTTCACGGCTCCCGGCGGCAAGATTGTTTTGGAAGCTCGTTGTGATTTGACTGCATCCGATGGTCAGATGATTATGTTCGTTATTAGCAACGAAGCAGAGATTCCAGATGAGTTCATTCCCAATCTGTTCCAACCGTTTTATCGGGCACCAGAGCTTGATCGATGGCAGCAAGGCGGCAATGGTCTAGGCTTAACACTGGTTGAGAAATTGGCTCAACGACTGAGTGGTAAAGTTCAAATCAGTAGTAAAGCGGGTTGGACTCAGTTTACGCTTCAACTACCTATTGAGACTAATCTGCCTGTTGCCTTGGCTCCTAACTAAATGAGAGGAATTCATAGCAGAGATAAGTAGGTCGGCTTGAAGAAGGCAGGATAGCGCAGCGTAAAGCCTTCGGCATGGCTTCGCTTAGAGCGAATCTGGGAGCGTGCGGCGGGGGGCAGGGGGAAGGGGCAGGGAGCAGGGGACAGAAGGGAAGAGAAATTTAATCGAGGCGTTACATAAATGCGGGATGAATCGGCGCTTGAAACCATTGATAATTCATTCCAGATTGGGCGAAATTATCCCATGATTCAGCAACGCCTTAGCCGAGTTTATCTTTCTTAACATAATTTTGTTTTATTGTGTCAACTTAACTTATATGTGCAAAATATTAGTCATTGAAGATGAAGTTTCACTGCGCGAAGAAATTCTTGACATTTTAGGAGCTGAAGGCTTTGAGGTCGTAGAAGCCGAAGACGGTGAAACTGGGATCTGTTTAGCTCAGTCCCAGCATCCCCAACTGATTCTCTGCGATGTGATGATGTCAGGTGCAGATGGCTACGAGGTGCTATCGACATTAAGGCAGAATCTAGATACTGCATTAGTTCCCTTTATTTTTTTGAGTGCTAAAAGCACCCATGAAAATATTCGTCAGGGTATGAACCTGGGTGCGGACGATTATTTGACGAAACCCTTTAGTGTCGATGAATTATTAGCGGCGATCGCCGCCCGACTCGCCAAGCAGGAAAGAGCATCCCAGGCACAGCATAACTCTGCGCTCTGGGATTCATTGACCCACTTACCCAACAAACCGTATTTAATCGAGCAACTCAATCGGTTAATTCAACAGACACCGACAAATACAACTTCTCAGTATGCCGTGCTATTTGTGGGCTTAGATAGCTTTAAGGAAATCAACGATGCATTTGGGCAACTGATGAGCGATCGCTTGCTACAAACTGTAGCCACTCAACTACGGCAAATCCTTTCACCTGAGCAGTTCCTCGCCTATTTTGGCGGTGACGAATTTATTATTATTCTGGAAAACATCTCGGATCTATCGACAGCAACCCAGTTAGCCGAACAACTTCATCAACTGAGTCTGAAACAGGCATTCGATTTAGGCGGCTGTGAAGTATTCAGCAGCATAAGTATCGGAATTACGCACAGCCAGTTTTGCTATAGCAACGCCATCGATCTGCTCGCCGATGCTTCCCTAACAATGCATCATGCCAGAACAACAAGTAAGAATGGATATACTGTGTTCGATCCCGCAATGCGAGTTAATCTTTCTGAGCAGTTCCAGTTAGAAACGGACTTGAGACAAGCGATTCTCGAAATCACATATTCGGATAAACAGCAAGAATTTTGTTTACATTATCAACCCATTGTTCATTTGTTTACAAATCAATTAATCGGTTTTGAAGCATTGATTCGCTGGAATCATCCCAAACGAGGAATGATACCACCGATTCAGTTTATTTTGATCGCGGAAGCAAAGGGGCTAATTGACGAGTTAGGCTGGTGGATTCTCAAAGAAGCTTGTAATCAACTGCAAAGCTGGCAACAGCAGTTTCCTCAATACTCTGGCTTGATCGTGAACGTTAATATCAGCGCGCTGCAATTGAATCAAATCGACTTTAATCAGCAGCTAGCAGAAATATTGCACCACTATGATTTGTCTGGTGAGTACTTAAAACTAGAAGTAACTGAAAGTTATCTCTTAGAAATGACAGAGGAAAAAAATAACATCCTCCAATCGCTGAAATCGTTGCAAATTAAGTTATGTATTGATGACTTCGGCACAGGTTACTCCTGCTTGAGCTGTTTGCATCAGTTTCCAATTGATACGCTGAAAGTCGATCGCTCTTTTATTAGCCAGATTGATGCAGATGGGCAAAATGCCGTGATTAAAGCTATTATTGCTCTGGCTGACAGCCTGGATATTAACATCGTGGCAGAAGGAATAGAAACCTCAGTTCAACTGGAAAAATTAAAAGAATTGAACTGTAAGTTGGGACAGGGTTACTTATTCTCTAAACCGTTGCCCAGCCAAGCAGCCACTCAACTGCTCGCCGATGGGATCTTTGAAAACCAATAAAGAGAAAGGATCTTATCGATGGGTTGAAGCTTTTCAGAAAGTAAACAAATTATCTACAACGGCAAAACTAACTGGAGAGGTGAGACTAAGAGGATGTCTGAAAAGTAAGAAAGCCCACGTAACTGTATCCTGTCATTAGAAAAAATACTTAAGTATGACAGAGTTCTGAGAGCCATGAATCCATCGTACCCAAGTAATCTGACTTCTGAGCAGTGGGAACTACTATCAGGGCTAATTCCTGCGCCAAAAACAGGTGGTCGAAAACGTAGTGTTGATATGCAGGCGATCGTTAACGCCATCCTATACATCTTGTGTGCAGGTTGTGCATGGCGAATGCTGCCAAATGATTTTCCCAATTGGAAAACTGTGTATCATTACTTCCGGCAATGGCGAAAAGATGGAACATGGCTCGAAATTCACGAGCGGTTACGTTTATGGGTAAGGGTAAATCAAAACCGAGAAGCATCCCCTAGTGAGGCAATTATGGACAGCCAAAGTGTTGAAACAGCAACAATGGTATCGCAAGAAGTTGGTTATGACTCTGGCAAAAAGATTAAGGGACGTAAACGCCATGTACTCATTGATACGCTGGGCTTGCTTATCGTTGTTGTCATCACTGCTGCCAATGTTAGCGAACAAGCAGGTGCTAAACTAGTTTTTTCCAAACTCGATCAAGTCCGCGTAGGCGTAGCCCGCCGCAGGCATCGCTTCCGTCGTTTAATCACAATTTGGGTTGATGGCGGATATCGGGGAAAAAATTTTCAGCATTGGGTCATTGATGTCTCTCGATGGATTTTAAGTGTTGTTACCCGCCACGAAGAACAGAAGGGTTTTGTTGTCTTACCCAAACGCTGGCTTGTTGAGAGGACTTTTGGTTGGTTTAACTGGTGTCGGCGATTAAGTAAAGATTATGAAATTTTACCAGAAACAACAGAAACCTTTGTTTACATTGCGATGATTCGTCTGATGCTCAAACAACTTGTGTGATTAATATCACCCATTAAAAACTTTTCAGACATCCTCTAAAGGCTTAATTACGTATGCGTTTTAGAAAATATCAAACGAGTATATCACTCTTCTGTCACTCTCCGAAAACATTTGCCATTTCTGGATTCTAGAGCTTTTGTATAGCAAGCGATCGCGCGATTCTTTTCTAATAACAAATACAAGACCCATTTTTTTCTAATAGTATAGCTTGTATTCATTGCCTCATCAGGCTTCTAGCGATCGCCTTCCCGGAGAGTGACAGAAGAGGGATAAAAGTAGAACAAAGCCCAAGGAAGGCGTGAAACTCAAGCCCAAAATCAGCATTGCTGACCACTTTGCACAAATGTCAGACCCACGAATAGATCGCACGAAGCGACACAAATTGATAGATATTTTGACTATTGCGATCTGTGCGGTGATATGTGGGGCGGACAGTTGGGTAGCAATTGAATTATATGGCTGCACGAAGTATGAGTGGTTGAAAACGTTTTTGGAGTTACCAAATGGAATACCATCTCCTGACGGAGACGCTACGCGAACACATGATACTTTTGCCAGAGTATTTGCACAACTAAATCCGCAGCAATTTCAAGAATGTTTCTTAAATTGGATGAAATCAGTACACAAAATAACTGATGGCAAGGTTGTTGCGATTGATGGCAAAACATTACGTGGTTCTTATGATAAAAATACTGACTCTTGTGCAATACAGATGGTCAGTGCTTGGGCAACTACAAATAAATTAGTTTTAGGACAAGTAAAAGTAGACCCGGAATCGAATGAAATCACGGCAATTCCAGAATTATTAAAGGTATTAGACCTATCTGGATATATCGTGACCATTGATGCAATTGGTTGCCAGAAAGAGATTGTGAAGTTAATTACACAGCAATCAGCAGATTATGTAATAACATTAAAAAAGAACCAAAGTAATGTTTATGAGGAGGTTGAAAAACTATTTAGAACAGGGATAAACACGGGTTTTGAAGGAATTCAACATAGTACATATAAAACTGAAGAAACAGGGCATGGTCGTCATGAGATCCGCAACTACGTAATGCTAAATGGAATTAGGTCACAACTCGATCCAGATTCAGTGTGGTCAAAGTTTAGCAGTGTTGGGATGGTAGAATCCATCCGCTTATCTGATGGTAAAACAACAGCCGAAACTCGTTATTTCATTAGTAGCCTTATCAAGAATGCTAAAGAATTTGCCAATTCTGTTCGTAGCCATTGGGGTATAGAAAACTCATTACATTGGGTGTTAGATGTTGCTTTAAAAGAAGATGACTGCCGGATTAGGAAAGACAATGCTCCACAGAATTTCGCAGTATTACGGCAAATTGCAGTCAATCTTTTAGGTAAAGAGATGCGAGTCAAACGAGGAATCAAAAATAAACAATTTCTCGCCGCTATGGATAACAACTATTTATGAAGAATTTTAGCGTTAGCTTAAAACAGTATATCAAAACTTGAATTGAATGTTTTTTTGAAAGGTTTATTTATTCTCTCGATAAATATGCTTTTATTTACCCCATAATTGAATATTTTTAATATTAATGAATAGCCGTTCAGTTGAAGATAAGCTAATTTACACCATGAGAAAGTGTTTGATTTATTTTGTTTATTATTCACTCAATTTCTACAATTATTTATATCACTTTGAAATCCTTTCTTAGTTTTTATTAGTAAATAAGATGCATTTGCCCTGCCCGGAGGGGTCATTTCACAAAATCGCATTGCTCCCTTTGCCAGCTATGAGTTCCATTTGATTTGTGGGGATTGTAATCGTGAAGGTTGTACCCATATTTACTTGACTATGTACCTGTATTTCACCACCATGCAGGTCAATACATCTCTTGACGATTGAAAGCCCTAACCCTGTTCCGGGAATATTCCCTACATTCTTAGCCCGATGAAAGGTCTTAAACAAGTGGTCTCGATCGTCATCGGGAATCCCAATACCTTTATCTTGAATTTTAAAGATCGTCTTTTCATTTTGACAAATCAGGTTGAAGTCAATTGTGCTTCCTGCAAACGAATACTTGACAGAATTCGACAACAAGTTAGTCAAAATAGATTGGAGTAACTTCTTGTCGAGTTGAGCATGACTTTTGCTAGCTGCGTCCCGTTCATCGGTAATAAACAGCGTAATCTGATGGCAAGGGGCACTGAGTTGTATTTCTTCCACTAGACTGTGGCAAAACTGCATAACATTGATTGGAGTTGGCATGAATTCGAGTTTCCCAGCTTCTACTCGGTTAATCATCAACACATCGTCTAGTAATTGGGTGATATGATTGATCGACTTTTGGACATGCTGAAACTGCTTTTGACTTTGGGCTGCATTGAGGCGATCTCCATAATCTTCCAGGATACCAATAGAAGAAGATACGACCGCCAGAGGGGTACGAAACTCGTGAGATGCCATTGAGATAAAGCGCGACTTTAATTCATTTAGTTCTCGTTCTTTCTCCAATGCTTTACGGACATCAGCTTCTGCTTGTTTTCGCTCGGTGACATCTCGACAAGTGATCACAATGCCCGCTACATTTGGCTCATCTAGGAGGTTTTTAGCGATCGCCTCAAAGTCATGCCAGGAACCATCCGCATGATGCAAACGAAATTCTACTATTGTTTTTTGAGATGGATTATCAAAGGCTCGACAAAGCAGAGCTTCTGCATAAAGGCCATCGTCTGGGTGGACTAACTCAGGAAGATTTTTCGCAATCCAACTTTCTGGCTGATATCCCAGAATATGCGTCAAAGAAGGGCTAACATAAACGACTCGTCCACCCGGTCCTAAGGTGGCGATGATATTCGATGCATTTTGTAGCAACGAGCGAAATCGCTCTTCGCTTTGCTGTAATATCTCGGTTTTAGCCAGTTTAATCTCAGTTTGAATCAGTTGAGATTGTGCCTGCTGCAACTGTTTGAGAGCTTGTTCCAGATCTCGGTTTGCTGCTTCTAACTGAGCCGGACTAGATAACGCTAGCGCCTTAGGAATCAGAGGAATGAGTTCCAAAGCTGTATACATTGAAACAAGGGCTGTCAAGGCTTTGACTAAACCTGACAACCAGTAAGTCGGATACCATAATGTCCAGATATCCATCAGGTGTCCGGTGCCACAGGCAATAATGAAAGCACCAAACATCAGAAATATCCAGTTAAATGGAATGTCGCGTCGTTTAGAGACAAAGTAGACAAGCAAGCAGGGAATAGAGAAGTAGGACAATGCAATTACACTATCAGAAAGTATATGCAGCCAGACTAATGCTGGTTTCCAAAGATAGCAATGTCCATGTGGAATAAAGCCGTTTGAATTCAAAAGGGGATGAAGTAAATTTAGCATCTTGAAGCCTCTTCTCAACTTCTTGAATGTGATTCAATTTTTGCCTGGCTCATCATCTTGAGAAGTGACTGGCATTGGCAATGCAATCCGAACAATAGTCTGTTTGCCAGGTATACTCTCGATGGCGAACTCTCCTCCATACAATTCAATTAAGCGCTTAGAAGTAATTAGCCCTAGCCCAGCACCATTCTGTTCATACAACTTATGATTAAACTGCATATAAGCACCTACATTCGCAATTTGATCAGAGGTCATACCACGACCGTAATCGATCACATAGAGCGAATAAAGGTTATTGCTCGGAACGCCAATGACACTGACTTTAGAACCAGACTGAGAAAATTTGAAAGCATTGTTAATCAATTCTTGGATAACTTTCTTGAGACTCGCAGATGAAATCTGTACAGCTTCATCTTGTAGATCGATCTCTAAATCTAGTGTTCGCTGTGCATTCTCGGCTTCCTGATATGCAGTCTCTTCAACTATCATTTTAAGAAAGGTATGAGGCGCATATTCTCGGATACCAGCAACTTTTTCTGCATCGGATATGGTTACTTCCAGTTTGGCATAGAGCAAAAAGTTTTGGGTCAAGCCATAAAGCCGTTTGCCAGATGTATAAACTGTCTCAATCATTTCTAATTTCTCAGTATCCGGTGTAGAGTCCCATTCTTCCATTAATAACTGTGGTAATGCAATAATACTTTGCAAAGGCGTATGCAGTTCATGTGGTAATGACACTGTAATCGTGTTGCAAAGCTGCTGAAATTTCACCTGATTCTTTTGAGCAACGATCGTTTGCTTTTTGAACTGAACCTCAATTGCTCGCCGGAGTTCAGCGGGAGTGAAGGGTTTGGTTAGATAGTCATCCGCACCCAATTCCATTCCCTGCCGGAAGTCAGTTCTATCGGCTTTGGCGGTGAGAAAAATGACGGGAATGCTTGCCATTTGCGGGTCTTGACGGAGCGATTCGATAAACTCATAGCCATTCAATTCAGGCATCATGACATCGCAAATAATCAAATCTGGCATTTCTTCTTTTGCTCTTTGTAAGCCAATCAAGCCATTCTCAGCCGCAGTTCGATAAAACCCTTCAAACCCCAAAATTGAGACAATATTCTCCCGAACTTGAGGTTCATCTTCCACAACTAGAATCTTTTTTATGGTAGATTGCACGATTATTTCTCCTTATGCTGCTAAAACAAGGTGTTTGATCGATTCGTTCTCAGTTTCATAACTCTTTCTGGTTTGCTTCAGGGGAAGCGTAACCGTGAAGGTTGTGCCAATTCCTACATGACTATCTACCTTGATTTCACCACCATGTATATCGACACATTTGCGGACGATCGCCAGCCCTAAACCAGTACCGGGAATGCGTCCTACATTCTTGGCGCGGTGAAACGACTCAAATAAAAGGGCTTGATCTTCAACGGGAATGCCAATGCCTCGATCTTGAATATGAAAGGCAATACTTTCTGATTGCAAAACCAATTTGAAGTAGATTGTGCTTCCTGGCTCGGAATACTTGACTGCATTCGTTAGCAAGTTAGACAGAATTCTTTGGAGTAATTTCTCATCCAGTTGAGGGTTATTACGATTCTGATGCTGACGGATTTTATGTCGAAGCAGGGGATCTTTAGAGAGCGGAGCATAGGGATTAAAGATTAGCCCAGGAGCGCAGAGAGCTTGACTCGAATGGTTCGCCATTTTCAAAGCCAAAGACAAAGTCAGATAGAACCAGCTACGACTAACTGATTTACGCTCATCGATAATAGACAGATTAATTATGTGTTGAGGAGCGCTGATCTGGATTTCCTCCACTAAATTGTGACAAAATTGCAAGATATTAACGGGTGCTGGCTTAAACTCCAGCCCGTTAAGGTCTGCTTGATTAATCATCAACACATCGTCTAGTAGTTGGCTGATACGATTGATCGACTTTTGGACATGCTGAAATTGCTTTTGGCTTTGGGCTGGATTGAGGCGGTGTCCATAATCTTCTAGGATACCAATGGAAGACGACACAACCGCTAGGGGGGTACGAAACTCGTGAGAAGCCATTGAGATAAAGCGCGACTTCAATTCATTTAGTTCTCGCTCTTTCTCTAGTGCTTTACGCATATCGGCTTCTGCTTGTTTTCGCTCGGTGATATCTCGACAGGTAAGCACAATGCCCGCTACATTGGGGTCATCTAAAAGGTTTTTGACAATTACCTCAAAGTCTCGCCAGCAGCCATCTGCATGACGCAAACGGAATTCTGCCGTCACATCAAGGGCTGGATTGCCAAAGGTATAGCCGAAGAGATTTTCAACTACTAATTGGTCGTCAGGATGCACCAGTTTTGCAAGATTTTCTGCCATCCAATCCTCTGGCCTGCATCCAAGGATGTTGGTGATAGAGGAACTGACATAGGTAACTTGTCCATTGCCTTCAAGTGTGGCAATGATATTAGAAACATTTTGGAACAGAGAGCGAAATCGTTCTTCGCTTTTTTCTATTTTCTCTAGTGCTTTAGCTTTCATTGCCAGTTTGATGCTGATTTGTTGGGTGACAAATGACGCAACTAAGGCCAGGATTAAAATGACTATTGTTGCAGCACCAATTGCAACAGCTAGACTAGATACATCTATTAGGTTGCTAGAACTCTCGATCGATGTCTCAGCCGTTGGATGAAAGCAAACAGCCTCCATTGCCGTATAGTGCATTCCGCAGATTGCAGCCCCCATAATGACGCTACTACTGATTTTTCGCAATTTGCCGATTGGATTTGCTTCCCCTTTAATTCGGAATGTCAGCCAGAGAGCGATGATAGAAGCACATAGGGCAAAGACGATCGAGGCAATAATAAATAGCAAATTATAGTGAGCCGTTCCCTCAAGTCTCATGGCTGCCATACCGGTGTAGTGCATTGCGCCAACTCCACTTCCCAGAACAATTCCACCTATGACTAGATTGAAGGTTGTCTCTCGGTAACTGGTAATAAACAATGCTCCTCCTGATGCGACGATCGCTAACATCAGGGACATAAGCACAATGGGTAGATCGTAAAAAACTGGTGTAGGAAGCTGGTAAGCCAGCATAGCAATAAAGTGCATTGACCAAATTCCAATGCCCATTGCAGCCGCACCTCCAGCAAGCCAAAAAAGACGTGCCAGATTACGAGCTGCCATGATTCTTCCTGCTAGGTTGAGTGCTGTATAAGCAGCAAAGACAGAAATGCAGAATGAAAGGATTACGAGGCGAATATCGTAGGTTGCCGTCATAGTTAAAGCCTGAACAATGAGAGTGGAGTTGAATTTAAAACTCTACTCTTTAAAATTAGGCCCAGAAGATTGCTTGTAAAAGAGAGTAATCTCTTAATCTCTGATGGATTTTGCTTTTGCTGCCTTGTTTACTTAAGTGCATCAAGAGGAAGTTTTTACTAGCAATGGGGAAATTACTAGATGTTAAATACTGTTTTTGTAAAAGTACTGAGAAACTCACCCAAAAGCAACCTGAGAAATAAATTATCCTATACTAAAAACAGGTTGTAGCTTGACTTTTAAACCCGGTAAAAAATTAATAAGCAAAGTTTTCTTTGCCTAAGCAAACGTCAAGCAATTAGATGTTTTCAGTATAAGTCAAGAAAGTGCTTTTGGAGAATAAGTAGGTAGGCGTGAATAGACATAGGAGTGAAAATGAATGTAGAGACGTAGCAGTGCTACGTCTCTACAAGGATTCTGGATAACGCATATTTAATTTCTGGAGATGTCCAATATTTATCGTTGAGACAAGGCAGAAGGCAGAAGGGAAGAAAATTTCAGTCAAGTTTACTTTTCGTTACATACTTCGGCTTTTTTGCACTTTTCTACTTAGGTTAGACTGAATTGTTACAACAATCTCTGGGTGGTGTTCTGGTTTTACCCTGAATAACCCGATGTTTCTGATCCCACTATTGCGGCTGGAAAGGTTATGTTCTCGCCCCACTCATTTCTGCTAAGGCTTGCCCTAGAAAACACGATCGCACCGCCGCCCATCACAGTTACGCCAGATGTGCTGGTGACAGAAGCGATCGCACTTTTGAATTCCAGTTCTGGCAACTTTGATCCCGGTATGGGCGCTAACGACTGCACAGGCTGTTTAGCTGTAGTCAGTGAAAACCAACTGGTGGGACTGTTCAGCGAACGAGTGGTGACACGTTTGGTTGCCAGTGGGCGATCGCTTGCTGGAGTCACTTTAGCAGAGGTGATTGAACCACCAGCGATCGCCTTACGGCAATCTGAGTTAACTAATCCTGAGGTTGCCCTGAGCCTCTTAAGAAAACACCAGATTCAGCACTTGCCTATATTAGACGACAATGGGCAGTTGCTAGGGCTGCTGACCTACGAAAGTTTATGCCGTTTGCTGCAACCTGTAGAACCCGATCGGCCAAATGAGGCATCAATCGCCGCTTTGAAACTTCAGACAGAGCGATCGCAGCTTTTAATGGCAGTCTCAACGCGGATTCGGGCTTCGCTGAGTTTGGCGGAAATACTCGATGCCACAGTGTCTGAAGTGCGGCAGTTTTTGGGCTGCGATCGCGTGTCGATCTATCACTTTTTGGAAAATGGGCAGTTCCAGGTCGTGGCAGAGTCCCTCGCCGCCGGTCAACGCTCCTTTGTCAGTGAAGAGATTTACGATCCTTGCTTTGCTCTAGATTGGACAGATCGATATGGCCAAGGACGAGTGCGAGTGGTTCCCGATATCTATACGGCAGGGATGACCCCCTGCCATGTTGAGTTATTGGAGCATTTGCAGATTAGAGCCAAAATTCTAGTGCCGGCGATCGTTAACAACCAATTTTGGGGACTGGTTAGCGCCAGTGAATCGGCTGTGCCGCGTGATTGGCAACCGGCTGAGGTCACATTTTTAGAACAACTTGCCATTCAGGTGGCGATCACCATTCAACACAGCGAAACGGCGACCCAATTCCAGCAACAGCGACAAGAGCTTATCGCATTGCTAGATCGTTCCCCTGACGTGATTTTTCGGCTCGATCGAGACTTACACTACCTCTATCTCAACGCCGCTGTTGAGGTGGAGTTGGGCTACGCGCCTGAAGCGCTGATTGGTCAACCACTGCTCGCTGCCACCTTTGGCCCAGAACATCTTGCTGAGTGGCAAACTCTCACTCAACAAGTAGCAGCAACCAGGCAAGAACAAACGATTGAATATCAACTTCGCCTTCACTCGCGCTCCATCTGGTTTCAAACCCGTGTCGTTCCAGAATATGATATGCATGGAACCGTCACGTCGTTTTTGTGCGTGGCGCGCAATATCACCCAAAAGAAGCAAGCTGAAGCTAGACAAGCCGCCTATATCAACGTCTTGCTAGAGTGGCAAAACCGCCATCATGCTGCCCAGCTAGCCACTAAGCAAGTGCTGTATGAATGGGATACATCCTCCAATCGCATGATGTGGGGCATCAATGCCGAGCAGGTGTTTGGCTATAGTGCCTTTGAAATGCCCCAGACATCAGCCGATTGGTTTGCCAGCATTCATCCAGAGGATGAGAAGCGGGTGCAAACGGCCGCCGCAGAGTATTTTGAACATCAAGGACATCTCTACTTGCAATATCGGTGGCAACATCAGGCTGGGCATTACATCTGGATTGAAACTCAGGCACAGTTTTTTGCAGATGCTAACGGCAACTTAACTCAGATTATCGGGTATGTCACTGATATTAACGAGAGGAAAAGGTTAGAAGCCGAACGCACGCAGCTAGAAACTGCCCTCAGAGAAAGCGAAGCCCAACTCCGTCAAATTTTTGACAACAGTCAAGATGTGTTTTTTCTCAAATCCCTTGATGGTAAGCAGATGATTTATACCAGCCTAGCCTGGGAATATCTTTACCAAACGCCGTTGCAGCAAACCTATGACAATCCTCAAGCTTGGCTCGATTTTATTCATCCAGACGATCGCGATGGCGTAGTCACGTTTAACCAGCAAGCTTATCAAGGGAAAGAGGTTTGCTCCTTTGCCTATCGGATTATCCGTCCCGATAACTCCATTCGCTGGCTCTGGAACCGCAGCTTTCCGATTCGCAACGAAGCCGGAGAGATTTACCGTCTTGCTGGGGCCAACATCGATATTACTGAGCAAAAAAAACTGGAGCTGGAATTAAGCGTAGTCAAAGAACGCTATCAACTCGCCATTCGGGGTATCGGCGAAGGAGTGTGGGATTGGGATATTGTCAGCGATCGCCTCATTGCCAGCGATCGCTATTGGGAAATTTTAGGCTACTCACCCCCAGCCAAAAACGCCTCCAAGTTTGCCGATGAGATGCTTAGGGAAGAGATCCATCCCGACGATCTCGATCTGATGCAATTAACCCTAAAAGGCCACCTAGAAGACCATTTGCCCTATGAAGTAGAATTTCGCAGACGTAAGCAATCAGGTGAGTATATTTGGTGTCGTTCTCGTGGAGAGGCAATCCGAGATCAAACTGGCAAGCCGATTCGCATGGTGGGAGCGATCGCAGACATCACAGAACGGAAAGCAATGGCAACTGCTCTACAAGCTAGTGAAGAAACCTTGCGCCAGGTGGTCAATACAGTTCCGGGAGTGGTTTATACCTATTGCCGTTATGTGGATGGAACGAAAAGTTTTCGATTTATTAGCCAAGGCATTATCAAGCTTTGCGATCGCACCCCAGAGGAAATCCTCAATGACTCCCAAGTGCTTTGGCGTCTGATCGTTCCAGAGGATGCAGAGAGGGTGCGAGATTTGATTGACCTTGATATCACTGATCGCAAACAGGCTGAAGCCGCTCTGCGAGCGAGCGAAAAAACCTTAAGTCAGGTCATGAATACCATGCCTGGAGCGGTTTTTAAATATCGGCGGTCGGCGGATGCGGCAGATAGTTTTGTGTTTATCAGCCAGGGCATTGTCGATCTGTATGAGCATACACCGGAGGAAATCCTCAACAATGGACTAATCGCCTGGGATATTGTCCTACCCGAAGATATGGAGCAGATGAGTGCTTCGAGCGACCGATCGGCGGCAACCCTCGATCCGTGGAAAATGGAGTTTCGCATCCGAACTGCCAGCGGCGTCTTGAAGTGGATTTTAGGACATTCTATCCCCTCCCAAGAAGAGGATGGCAGTATTGTCTGGTGTGGCATTCTCACCGATATTAGCGATCGCAAACAAGCCGAGCTAGAACGCCAGCGCAGCGAAGCTCTGCTTCAGGCATTTATCGCAGCATCTCCAGTTGGGCTAGCCCTGTTCGATCGGGAACTGCGCTACCTCTATGGCAACGAGGCATTAGCCAAAATCAATGACCTGCCGTTAAGTGAGCATTTGGGACGCACCTTATGGGAAGTTTTGCCGGAAATGGCATCTCAGTTTGCTCCCATGCTGCTCCAGGTTATAGAAACCCAAGTACCAGTTATAAATATGGAGTTTAGCGGTGAGGTCAGTCCAGGTGCATTTCGCAGCGCCATCTCCAATCAATATCCCGTTTGTTTACCCAATGGGGAAGTAATCGGCGTTGGTGTATCCGTGATGGACATCACCGAACTTGTCCAGGCACAACAACAACTGAGGGAAAGTGAAGCCCGGTTCCATACCTTGGCAGACAACATTTCTCAGTTTGCCTGGATAACTGACGAACATGGCTGGATTGAATGGTATAATCAGCGCTGGTTTGACTACACAGGCACCACACTGGCAGAAATGCAGGGCTGGGGATGGCAGCACGTACATCACCCCGATCATGTCAAGCGGGTAGCGAAGAAAATTAGCCACTGCTTTGAAACAGGCAAAATCTGGGAAGATACCTTTCCCTTGCGCGGTCGAGATGGGCAGTACCGCTGGTTTCTCTCTCGTGCTATTCCCATCCGAGATGAACAGGGTAGGGTGTTGCGGTGGTTTGGCACCAATACAGACATCACCGAACAAAAACAAACCGAAGTTGCTCTGCAAACAAGCGAGCAAATACTGCGTCAACTTACTAATATGGTGCCTGGAGCCGTCCATAAATATCGCCGCTTGCCGGGTGGGTCAGAGGGCTTCATCTTTCTCAGCGAAGGTATTGTCGATTTGTATGAATATACGCCAGAGGAAATCCTCAAGGATATGCAAATCGTGTGGGATATTATTTCGCCAGAAGATATAGAACAAATCGGCGCTTCCATTGATCGATCGGCTGCAACGCTCGAAGCATGGGAGATGGAGTTTCGTATCAGAACTCCTAGCGGCATCTTGAAGTGGATTTCAGGACATTCTATTCCCTCTCAGGAAGAAGATGGCAGTATTATTTGGTTTGGCATCCTCACAGATATTAGCGATCGCAAACAAGCCGAGCTAGCACTTCAAGCAAGCGAACGGCGTTATCTAAACTTGGCTGAACTATCACCAGTTGGCATTTTCCACACCGATCCGAGCGGAGACTGTAAATATGTCAATTCCCGCTGGTGTCAACTAGCAGGGCTATCCTTCAACGAGGCAATGGACATGGGGTGGAAACGAGCATTGCACCCCGAAGACCGCGATTGGGTCTTTCTCAACTGGCAGAGAGCTACCCAATCGCAGACTCCCTTTTTAATGGAGTGTCGCTTTCAGAGACCAGATGGAAAGGTGCATTGGCTGATCTGTCTGGCGATCGTTGAAAGTGATACCTCTGGCAACGTAATTGGCTATATAGGAACTATCACTGACATCACTGAGCGCAAATACTCTGAACAAGCTTTGCAAGAAAGCGAACAACGCTACCGCGACCTGGCAGAAGCAATGCCCCAGATGGTCTGGTTGGCAGATGAAACAGGTGCCGTTAACTACTTTAACCAACGCTGGTATGACTACACGGGGCAAAGTCAAGCTGAGGCAATGGGATTGGGCAAAGCAGCAGCAATTCATCCCGATGAGCGCGATCGCACTCTCCAGGAATGGGGAGAAGCCGTCAGAACTGGCAAATTATTTGAGATCGAATATCGTGTCCGTCATCATCAGGGACTATACCACTGGTTTCTGGCGCGGGGAGTGCCAATCAAAAACCTAGCAGGAGAAATTACAGGTTGGGTCGGCACAATTACCGATATCGATGACTTTAAACGCACAGAACTGGCACGGAAACAAAGCGAAGCCCGTTTCCGTGCTGTGTTTGAGCAGGCAGCAGTGGGAATTGTGGAAATGGATGTGGCAGGTCGATTTTTGCGGGCTAATCGCCGTATTTGCGACCAATTAGGCTATACGGTAGCAGAAATGCTGGAGCTAAACTTCCAGAGCCTCATACCCAGATCAGATGATTTAAAGCTCTATTTAAACTACTGGCAACAGCTTTTCGCCAAAAAGATTGATTCCTTTTCGTTGGAAAAATGTGTGCTTCACAAAAACGGAGAGTTACGCTGGTACAACATTACAGTGGCTTCAGTCCGTGATGCAGATAGAACCGTAAATTATTGCATTGGTGTAATTCAAGATATTCAGGATCGCAAACAGGCAGAACTGGCACTACAAGAGCTTAACCAGGAGCTAGAAGCCAGAATTGCTCGACGCACAGCAGCATTGAGTGAGAGTGAGGTGCGCTATCGGTCTTTGTTTGAACAGGCAGCTGTCGGCATTAGCCAATGTCACCCATCAGGACGCTATATCCAAGTCAATCAACGCTTTTGTGAACTGACTGGCTATACTCAATCTGAGCTACTGGATATGTCTTGGCAAGACTTGATCCATCTAGAAGATCTGGAAGTAATCCAAGGTGAGTTGGCTCATTTACATCACGGTGAGTTGGCATCGATAACCCCTGAAATCCGCTATATCCGCAAAGATCGTCGGCTACAATGGGTTAGTCTTACAGTATCGATGCTGTATAATGCTGCGGGTAAACTCATTGGTGACTTGGCGGTGGTGGAAGACATTAGCGATCGCAAGCATATTGAGCGACAACTTCAAAACAGCGAAAAGCGCCTCAAAGAAATCATTTTTAAGACAGTTGATGGCATCCTGATTCTGAATTCCCAAGGACAGATTCTTTTCAGCAATCCGGCTGCCGATCGAATTTTCAATTGCCAAAAGCTAGACTACCAGGATGCAGATTTGGGAATTCCCATCACGCTCCAAAAGACGTTTGAACTGGACATTCCGCATCCCACTGGCAGGGTGACTACAGTTGAAGTGCGCGTTGAGGAAATTACCTGGCAGGATCATAAAGCCTTTCTAGCCGCGATCCGAGATATCAGCCACCGCAAGCAAACTGAGAGCGATCTGCAAGCAAGCGAGTTTTCCTATCGCACCCTGGCTGAAAACCTACCGGGAATTGTCTACAAGCTGTATCCCGCTCAAAATAATAGATTTGTCTTTTTTAACGATCGCTTAACGACGTTATTCCAGCTTGACCCGATAGATATCGCCAATCTAGGCACTCTCTGCCCAGTCAACTCGCTGATTGTGCCAGAAGAGCGCGATCGCGTTATCGAAGTAATTCAAACCGCGATCGTCAATCAACAGCCCTTTCAGGTCGAATATTGCATTCAGATCCCTGCAACCCAAGAAAAACGATATTTGCTCGAGCAAGGCAGCACTGTAACCGACGACATTGGGCAAGCGTTGCATATTGTTGGGATTATTTTTGATGTCACAGAAATCAAACAGACTGAGGAAAAACTTCGGAAGATTAATGAACGACTGACTATTGCCAATGCGGAACTCGCACGAGCGACCCGCCTCAAAGACGAATTTCTAGCAAACATGAGCCACGAACTTCGTACCCCTCTGAACTCCATCCTGGGACTGTCTGAAGTCTTGCAAGAAAGAACCTATGGCAATTTAACCGAGCAACAAGACCACGCCTTAACCACAATTCAAACCAACGGGCAGCATTTATTAGAGCTAATTAATGACATTCTCGATCTAGCCAAAATCGAATCCGGCAAGCTAGATCTACAAATGACAACCGTTTCAGTTCAGCAACTTTGTCGAAGCACAATTCCTTTTATCCAACAGCAAGCCTTCAAAAAGCAAATTAGTTTTACCCTTGAGATGTCTTCCGATATGGCTTACATCGAGTTAGACGAACGACTCATCCGGCAGGTATTGATCAACCTGCTCACCAATGCCGTCAAGTTTACACCCAACGGTGGTGCTGTCATATTAAAAGTACAAGGCAATGCAGTAGAACAAACATTGAGCTTCAGCGCGATCGATACTGGCATTGGGATTGCTCCAGAAAACATTGACAAGCTGTTTCAGCCTTTTGTTCAAATCGATAGCAATTTGTCTCGGCGCTATGCTGGTACGGGGTTAGGTTTAGCCTTAGTCCGACGCATTATCGAGCTACACAAAGGCTCCGTGACGGTTCGCAGCACTGTCGGTCAGGGCAGCCAATTTACAGCGGTACTTCCCTGGAAACACGTCAACCCGCCCAACTCAGACAAGCCTCTCGATCGCACCGCTGCTGATGCCCAAATTGCTTCAGAATTCTTACCTGTAGAAATAAAGAACATAGCAGAGAAACCCGTCGTTCTACTGGTAGACGATAACCTGGATAACATTGAGACGCTAAAAGCCTATTTAGAATTGAAAGGGTTTAATATTGTAGTTGCCCACAATGGTTTGCAAGCGATTAATCTCACCCAGACGCAGTCCTTCAACTTGATTTTGATGGATATTCAAATGCCAGATATGAATGGGCTAGAAGCGATTCGCCAAATTCGATTGCAGGAGCAAGACAAGCGCATTCCCATCCTGGCGGTAACGGCTTTAGCTATGTCGAGGGATAAAGAACAGTGTTTAGCTGCTGGAGCGAATGATTATTTGACCAAACCCATCAGTCCTATCCATCTCGTCAACGTGATGAAGAAATATCTCCAGTTGTCGTAACTGAATATGTCTGATAGTGAGAGGAGAGTTTAAAAGTTATCTTTGCTCGGTGTGTTTTACGGTTGTTGGCATCACCGGATACCGTTGGCGAAACATTACTTAACATAAAAACGCCGATTTTGCCGTGTATTACATGGGAAGGTAGAACCACCCTTTCCGTGTAATACACGGAAAGAAAAAAGTTAAGTTAGCTGCCTCAATTATCAATAAACTAGAAGAAATACCTGTGGAG
>NZ_JAVRBN020000070.1:0-23214 GCF_034531305.2 Nostoc sp. ChiQUE02 | reverse complement strand
CATAAGACTGTTCCAAAGCGCCCAGGTCGTAGTGAACCACGAGTCCGTAAACGTCGCCCCAAAATTTACCCCTTGATGACCAAACCCCGGCACGAATTATGCAAACAATTGCAAACTGCTTAATTGATAAGCGTTTCCGCTTTTCTTAGTGCCATTCCCCCAAGTAGTATTAGCGTCAGTACCAAACTTAGCGTATTTGATAGTAATAGAGCCTGCACCCGTAGTGCGATCAAATCGCATCGTCACTCTACCACTATTACAAATGCGGGCAGACTTTGCACCATTTTTTCTGTCAGTGCTGAGATCACCAATTAGAGCATCATTCAAATTCCATAAGCCTGCGGCTTGATGAATTTGTTTCCAGTGATCGCCAAGCCCTACATGCCCCATTTGACTAACAAATAAATCCAGAAGTTCTGTCAAATCTTCAAATTCTTCAAGGGTCATATCAGAGCTTATTTCTTTTATTTCAAATAAAATATTTCCTATACTACGTTTTGTTACGATTTCTGCTTTAAATTCTTTAATTTCTGAGGAATTTAGACTTTCTAATATTTTGATGCTCATTTTATTTAAATAAGTAATTACAGCTTTTTGTAAGCTTCATCTAAAACATTACTACCAAGTTGATGCATATTGGGGAGAAAGTAGCGAAGCTGCTATGAGCCGCCATGCAAGGCGCACGTCCGGTTCTCTTGGGGCGGGATTATAGCGATATAGTCCTGCTACCCGACCACGAGCACCCCTATTACAACAACTGTCTTACTTGTGATCGATATTATTGTTTATTTAAGTTGAGTTTAAATTTCAATTAAATGGTGAAATACAACCATTAATATCTTTCTTAAGATGTAAGCAATTTATGTTTAAAATAGATTATCTTTTTAATAATTAATGATGAATAAGTTATGCTATTAGTTAAAATAGAAATCAAAATATTTAAATTAAATTACTACTATTGAGCAAGGTTAAACCAGTTTTTAAATTCCTAAATTAGTTGCTCAACATTTAGTATTCGATGTTTTGAGACTTTAATTAATACTAATACTTGCTGATCCTAGTAAAGATTTTTTGAGGGATATTATGTTGTTATCAAAAAGCTTCAAAAAAGTATTTAACGGTTTCATATTGAGTATTCTAGTTTCAGCTTTGCTAGTTACTCCTTCTATATTAGGAAATAATTTTCATTGGTTTGATGCACCATCTGTAGAAATTACCGTTAATGCTCAGACTCCTGCTGGAGTAGAAGAAACACAACAGAGAAACAGCGAACTATCTCAGAATATTAGGGAAGAAAAGAAAAATAGTCAGGATAAAAGTGCTGAGTCTAAAGGAGAAGAACAGGGAAAATTAGATATTTTTAAAATAGTCACGGGTGCGCTGGCGGGACTCGTACTATTTTTGTATGGTGTGACACGAATGGCCGAGGGGCTGGAAGCGATCGCAGGTGATCGTGCCAAAGAACTAATTAGCAAGTTCACCACCAATCGCTACGCTGGAATAGCAACTGGCACGATAGCGACAACAATATTAGATTCGTCCTCAGTAACAATCATCATTGTGATTGCAATGGTTAGTGCTGGTCTATTGTCATTT
The DNA here is from genome assembly GCF_034531305.2 of Nostoc sp. ChiQUE02. Classification (NCBI taxonomy): domain Bacteria; kingdom Bacillati; phylum Cyanobacteriota; class Cyanophyceae; order Nostocales; family Nostocaceae; genus Nostoc; species Nostoc sp. ChiQUE02. The sequence continues at coordinate 21,618 of NZ_JAVRBN020000070.1, read as the reverse complement.
GTAGAATCTCTCGGCGTGGTTTTGGGTTCTAATATTGGTACAACCATCGGCGCTCAAATAGTTGCTTTTAACATTAGTGATTATGCCCCAATAGCAATGTTCGTTGGCTTACTGTTAATTTTGTTAGGTAAAAAAGAACGTTGGAAGCAAATCGGTTTAGTTATTCTTGGCATAGGCTTATTGTTTTTCGGACTTGACACAATTGAAAATGCAATGGAACCTTTCAAAGACTACCAGCCATTTATAAAATTGATGGAAACCTTGGGGAACAACGCACTTTTAGGTGCTGGAGTTGGGGCACTCTTTACAGTCTTAGTTCAATCTTCCTCTGCCACCGTTGCGATTATTGTAACTTTGGCTAGTCAAGGATTAATCTCATTATCTGCTGGCGTGGCGTTAATGCTGGGTGCTGAAGTTGGCACTTGTGCTGACACATTAGTAGCTACCTTTGGACGCGAACGTCCAGCAGTGCGGACAGGTATCTTTCATTTACTTTTCAATCTGACTACTGCTGCGGTAGGAATTGTATTTGCCACTCAATTGGCAGGATTCGCGCAATGGATTTCTCAGTTAATGGGGGCAGGGGATGATGTTGCTCGCCAAATCGCCAATGCACAGTTAATATTCAACTTGCTAGGTGTGGCGTTAATTATTGGATTTCTACCCTTAATCGCCCGTGGATTGGAACGGCTACTTCCAGATAAAAAGAATCAAAATCGGCAGGCTGAATCGGTAAAGAATTAAATCCAGCAAAAAGGCTTTCAGCCGATGCGTGGCGGTTCATGACAGGCTCGCTACTTTTACCCTTCAAGGGGCGACAATCTCTTCTTCTTGGGAGATATTCTTGTTTAGAGAGTTAGCTGCTGAAGTTGAATCGGTAGATGCGGGAGAAGTGTCTTTTTTGCTTCTAGAAGGTGGTTTAGCCATTATTCCACCCTGTTTAATTCAACAATATTTTTTCAGAGTCAATTACAACGTAGATTTTGGAAATAGTTGATAACTGCTCCGTCATAGCCCAATGCAGGTATCACTTGCTACGTAAACAGCGTTAGTCCCCAATTTTATAAATGGCAAAAATGCTTGAAATAATAGGCATTCCCATCTCTGATAAAAAAAGCATAACTGTGGCTGCTTGCACTCATCCACTTGTTCACTGGCTGATTGTGGATTGTGAATAAATTATTGCAATATTAATAACTTCTTAAGCCCTAATTAAACCCGATTTGGTAATTAATCTTGTTAATAACTAGATGGTTATTATTTAGGTTTTTTATTCCCTTTTATTGTAGAAATTTCAACAAGGACTTTTATGGAGCATGTACATTTCCAGGGCTTGCTATCCACTACAACAAAGCGGCGACGCTTTCTGCTCGGTGCCAGTACATTCACCGCAAGCGCTGTTGCTAGTCTTTGGACTCATAAAGTTGTTGCACTCTCAAGGTTCTCTGCCTATCCCTTCAGCCTTGGTGTTGCTTCTGGCGATCCCTTACCAGATAGTGTAGTGCTATGGACGCGGCTGGCTCCAAATCCCTTAAATGGTGGCGGTATGCCGCAGGTGAATGTACCAGTACGGTGGCAAGTTGCTTTAGATGAAAACATGAGACAAGTTGTGCTACGGGGCGTGGCATTGGCAACCCCCGAATTAGCACATTCTGTTCATGTAAATGTACGTGGTTTAGAGCCTAACCGTTGGTATTGGTATCAGTTTAAAGTGGGTAATGAAGATAGTCCAATTGGTCGTACCCGTACTGCTCCAGCGATTGGCACTAGGTTGAATCAACTCAACTTTGCGTTTGTTACTTGCCAAAAATGGGAAGATGGTTTCTATTCTGCTTATCGTCGCCTAGCTGAAGAAGATTTAGATTTGGTTTTTCACTTGGGTGATTATATTTACGAATATGGCATCCCTGCTACAGGTGGTGTACGCAACATTTCTTTACCTGAAGAGTTTAGAAAAGAAACGAATACACTAGAGCAATACCGCCTTCGATATGCTCTATATAAAACTGACCCGGATTTACAAAAAGCTCACGCCTTATTTCCTTTTACAGTCACCTGGGACGACCACGAAGTTGAAAATGACTATACCGATGATATTTCGGAAAACAACGATCCGGTCGAACAGTTTCTCAAAAGACGTGCAGCTGCTTATCAGGCTTATTATGAGCATCAGCCACTGCGAGAATTTTCCCTACCACAGGGGCCAGATATGCTTATTTACCGTCGCCTGACTTTTGGTAATCTGGCGGAGTTTAACGTACTTGATAGCCGCCAGTATCGGAGTGATCAGCCATGCGGTGACGGTGAAACACCCCGTTGCCCAGCAGCGCTAGATCCATTTAAAACCATGCTTGGTACTCAGCAGGAGCGCTGGCTGCTGGATGGTCTTGATCGTTCTCAAGCACGTTGGAACATACTTGCTCAACAGGTGCTGATGGCAGAGCTAGATCATAAAATTGGGCCAGGCGAAATCTTTTGGAACGACTCATGGGATGGATATCCCCTTGCACGTAATCGTGTTTTAAGTCACATCGCCAGCCGCCAGATTTCTAACCCAGTGGTGATTACTGGCGATTGGCATTCTACATTTGTCAATGACCTCAAGCTTGACTTTAAGGCTTCTAACTCTCCTACGGTGGCTACGGAGTTTGTCACTCCCTCTATTACTAGCAACGGTGATGCCAATGTCTACGGCCCCTACTACGGCCCGAAGATTCCAGAAAACCCCCATATTAAGTTCTTTGATGGCGATCGCCGAGGCTACTTCCGAGTCAACCTTAACTATGAGCGTTGGCAGACTGACCTGCGTATTGTTACAACTGTAAGTCGTCCAGATGCTCCTGTATACACCTTTGCTTCGTTTGTTGTTGAGAATGGTCGTCCAGGTGCCAAATTAGACTAGTATTTTAGTTTTTGCGTATTCAAATATTTGAATACGCAAAAAAGTGCGATGGCGTACCCGCTCTTTCCGGTGGCTCACGCCCAAAAATTAACATTCATCGATGATGCCCTCACTAGCATTGTACTGGTGTAATACACTGAAAGTAACAAGTGAGATAGTTGACCGTGGAATTATCAACACTACAAGGGCAACCAGCAAGTATTCTTGGTTTAGCAGGGCAATCGATAGATGCTGCAACTGTTTTGTTGGCATTTGAGGCGGGAATCAATTACTTTTTCTTTTACAATTTGGAATCTGAAAACTTTTTGAGTGGCTTAAAATCTCTGTTGCTAATAAACCGTGAGCAAGTCTTGGTGGCAACGGGGAGTGAAAACCGAGATATACAATCTTTACGCCTTTACCTCGACTCTGTGCGCCATCGCCTAGATGTCGAGCAGGTGGATGTATTTTTTGCTGAATATGTCTCCCCTACTGATGACATGACCCAGGTTCAGGTAGTACTAGATGAACTTCGTTTGTGGAAGGACTCTGGAGTTGTGCGCTATGTAGGAGTCACCACACACAACCAAGCTATTGCTTTAGAAATGATAGAACGTCATCAGTGTGATGTGTTGATGCACCGTTACAATATGGCGCATCGCAAGGCTGAAGAAGATGTTTTGCCTGCTGCTCAAAAAGCTAGTATTCCCGTGGTGGCATTTACTTGCACACGTTGGGGAACGTTACTCAAAGGTCATCACAACTGGCATGGAAAGTTACCTACGGCAGCAGACTGTTACCGCTATGTACGAAGTCATCCGGCAATACGTCTGGCGCTCACCGCACCCCAAACTAGAACACCGATTCAGTAATCGAAGAACAAAAGAAAAATCAGCCCAGAGTGAAGTAAAAAATGAAGAGGAAAATAGAGTAAACGCTGGCCAGCCAATGCTTATAGCGATAAGCAAGCCTTGAGAGATATTTAACAAAGTCTCAAGGACAGGTGCAACCTGAATTGAGGTAGATTCAGGTAATAAATGTGCTACGGAAGCTGAGAATATACGTATGCGACCAGGAAATTGGCAGCCACAGATAGAGTTATCAGCATTAGAGCAAAGTATAGTTAAGCGGATTAAACGAGCAAAGCTGTTTACGTTCTTACGGCAATGCCGCCATCAATTATTTAATGAGGAATTCCAAGAAGAACTGAGTAAACTATATGCAGATTCAGCCAAAGGGCATCCACCAGTACCACCAGCACAGTTGGCATTAGCAACCATTTTGCAAGCGTACACAGGAGCTTCAGATGCGGAAGCAATCGAAGCATTGAGCATGGACAGGCGTTGGCAGTTAGTGCTGGATTGCATAGATTGTGAAAATGCCCCTTTTTCTCAGGCAACACTAGTCAGATTTCGCACGGCATTAATTATCCACGGTCTTGACCTTGTGCAAGCACAACCAGAAAATACTCAACATCCTCAAGTTCGTTCGGCGATAGATTCCGCAAGGCTGATTGAAGCGCAAGATGTGGAAGTAGATACTAATGGTGAGGTGAAACTACTACAAGGTGTTGCTAAAGAGCGACGTATCTCCATCGAAGACGAAGAGATGAGACATGGACGTAAAAGTAAAAGTCAGCGATTTGATGGTTATAAACGTCATGTTTTACGAGATTTGGACAACGGGCTGGTTCGCGCTGTGGGAATTACAAGAGCAAATATCCCTGAAGCATCTGTCACTGATACAATTAGCAACGATTTAAAATACCAGAAAGTCAACTTAGTTGAGTTACACATCGACCGTGCTTACTTAAGCAGTTCTTTGGTTCAAAACAGAACTCAGGAACTAACTGTTTACTGTAAAGCTTGGCAAGTAAGAAACGGCTTGAGGTTTACCAAAACTGCTTTTATCCTGGATTGGGACAATCAGACTATTTGCTGCCCTAATCAAGTCACTTTACCTTTTAGCGTCGGTGGCAAAGTTCAGTTCCCCAAAAATATTTGTGCAACTTGTCCGGTAAGGGAACGTTGTACTAATTCTAAAACTGGGCGCAGTGTTTCCATTCATCCTGATGAGCCTTTGTTTCGGGAATTAAAACAACGCCAACTCACCCCTGTTGGCCGTGCTAAACTCCGTGAGCGTGTTGCTGTTGAGCATTCCTTATCTCATATTGGTCATTGGCAAGGGGATCAAGCTCGTTACGTTGGTTCTCGCAAAAATCTCTTTGACCTTCGCCGTACCGCCGTTGTTCATAATCTTCATGTCCTTGCCAAAAATTTTACTCATGCTACTGAGCAGTCTGCTACTTCATCCTGATTACTGAATCGGTGTTCTAGCCCAATGTGAACGTATGGCATTGGATACCACTGAGGGTGAGCAAAAACTCTCTTATATGGAAAGTCGGCGTGAACATTTGTGGCATTTGCTACAGATAGGCATGGGTTCGACCTCTGTACCAAAAGCGGCGGTGGATTTATCCAAGGGTGGGGCGATTGCGGCTGCATCGCCCTCTAAATCATCTAAACCATCATCTCAAACAAAGCGGACTCGTAAAAAGCCCGTCAATCCTCCGATAGATGAAACGGCTTCTGCAATACCAAGTGAAACTTCCATAGAGCCAGCACCGAAGAAAAAACAAACTCGTAAGAAGACAAAACCAGATAATTCTTCCATTAGTGAAGCACCGCTGGAAACAAATCTTACCCCCCCTCCCACGGATACACAGAAGACAGATGAAACACGGGAGCAACAGCAAACGCCTAAAAAGTCTTCCGGGCGTGTCGGACAACGTAACCCCAAACGAGATACTGTAGGACAACAGTAAACATCAAAAAATTCACTAGTAAACAGTTTTTCTCCAAGGCTTCAGTTTTCAATAATCTACCGATATTCAAGGAAATTATTAATTCATGAGTTTATCTACTTTACCTATAGAATTTGAATTAGCAGTTGCCAAAATCTTATCTGCTCATTATTTTAACTCTCGCTTTAAATTAATATCGCAAATTGAAAAAGAGTCGTTAACAATTGATTTTCATGGTTACTTTACTGAAAGTTTTGCTACCAAAAACCTTGCTTATTCTAATCCTACCCATGAATTTTATCGAAATAATAAGGTTGATTTTCGATTATTTTGGGATAGTGAACATCTAGCATTATCGGGCTGGTGGAGAAATGCTATTCTATCGCTTGAGTACACTCCGATACGGCAAGAATGGGTAAACGAAGACGGTGAAGAAATTCCTCGTCCCTATCCAGATGGTGATAAATTCGAGGTAATTGCGGCTTCTTTGTACCCAATCTTACAAAAGTATTTTTCAGTTTGAAGATTATGTCTAAGAAGAAAAGCAAAGTTAAAAATGATAATTAATAAGATAAATCAGCTAATAATCTCTTTTCAAATTGAAACTTATCTTTCTAGTAAAGAGCTAATTACTTTAATTAAAGCGCGAATATCAGAATTAGATCAAAATCTAGAATTAACAACTCAAGACATTTTTCTGATTATCTGCCAAGAATTTAACCTCGATGCCGATTTCCTAAAAGAAGCTTTGAGTTGCCAATGTCCATTTGCTTTGATTGGTTTTATTAATGAATTAGAATTGCCTGATTTTTTAAATTATTCTCTCATTATTGAAGACTTAAATACGCATAGTCAAAATGTCAAACAACCACCCATTTAGAGGCACACCAAAGTCTGACGGTAATTGTTGCTGTATTTTTGTGTATTGAATTTGATTCCAATCTTTTGGGTTAAATATGCCGTGCGGAACTTCTATATTTATTAATTGTGGGTTGTCCATATTTGCACACCACATTCTAGCTCGATAATCAATAATACAGTCACACTCAGGTAATTCAATCCAATAGTGTGGTGACACTTGACCATGCCCAATCCATTGGAAAAAACCACACCAGATTGTATGTTTAATATCTTTCTTAAATAGAAGAGTCGAGATAACTCTGCTATGTCCGTCACATTCAGTTGGAGAATTATCCCAGACATCTAGTTCTACACGTAGCTGCTCAATAAAATCATTATTCATCTCTATCATCTTGATTCTCCAAAATTGCTTTTACTTTACGAACTGTATTGATTGCCACATTAGCTTGTGTTGCTGTTTGACGCAACGATAATCCCTTGTCAAGTGCTGCTATTACTCGTTGTGACGATGGTTTCGCTAAAAATTCTGCTGTTAATTCTTTAGTTCTGGGACGACCAATATGTTGCCCCCATTTTTTAGCACGTAACATCCCTTTTTTGATTGCTTGTGATTTTAACTCAGCCCGTTTTTCTGATTCAATTAATTTCTCTATCCAACTCGGCTTACCTTCTAAAATATCTAGTTCAATTTCTGATAACTCCTTTTTTTTCATCCGTCGTAAATCTCGTAATGCCGCAGTAACATCTTCTGGTTCTTCAAATTTGTAATATTCAGTCAAACTCCCAATGGAGTAATTGTATTCAGCATATCTATACTTAAAATATTTCTCTACATTCCCACGATGCGGCCAGTTTCCTAATACTTTAATTGAGGCATAAGGAAAATGTTTGAGCAAATCACTTTGCACTTCAGTTACTCTTAAAAGAATTGGTCGCCGAGTCACACCAATTTTATAAAATGTTTCTCCCTCCGCGTCAATTTGTAGGTAATATAAAGTGTTAGATAAAATTTTTTTTAATTCCGCCTGATATATTTGCAAATCCCAAAGACATTCGTTCAAGTTTGATGCCTTATCTTGATAAGCAACTTGAACTTTTTTCTCTAACTGCTGTAATTTCTCCAACAATATTGGTTCTTGCACAGAGTTGAACAGCATTAAAGATAATGCACCAACAGGTATTTTACCTAGTTTGGTAAATTGGTATTCACCGTACATACGGTATTCGTTGCGTTCTAATAATTTTTCTTTAAGAAAAATTGAATTAACTTCACTCTCATAAATACCTTTGTTCTTCCATCCATACCGATTCCAAAGGGTTTTGAGTTGTTGGAGTTCTTTACCCGTTAGCCATATATTGAATTGATCATACAAAGGTAAGCTAGGGATTTCACGTTCACTGCGATTAGCTACTTCCCTGCAAGTTTCTTGAGTGTGTGCAAAGTGATGTTCTTTCCGATTACCCTTTTTCGCCGTCAACTCACCACCACAGTAGGGACACCTTAGCTGAGTTCTCCCTCGCGGGACATCTTCAACCGGTACTAAAGTCTTATCTTGGTCAACACCGTATCTGAGCCACATTTGAAAATACCTTTTATTTGATACACCAGGAAAGTAGGCTTGAAAAGCGCGTGATGATACTTTCACTGTATCAAAAAAAGGTTGGCTTAGAACCATTAATTATTAGTGACTTTATTACATAGACAATTCAACTAAATACACCGCTTCACTTCAGCATTACTCTTTTGGTTATTCCACTTTAACGGTGATTTCTGAAGCATAAAATGGTTAACTCTTTTTGAATCATATCTTGAGCTAAAAGTTTATTTTATGATTCAAATCACAACGCTGCGCGAACGCTCCAATTCAAAATTATTTATTAAATTTTGAATTTTGAATTTTGAATTTTGAATTTCATTAAGTGGTCAGGGCTAGGGTAAGGGGTGCATGGTAACGGTTTAAAACCTTTCCCCCCACCTTCCCCAAAAAATAGCCAAGTCACGAAAGCCAACTACTTGATATTCTTGGCATTTCCAGTATGAAATAGGGGAAAATGTGAGCAATTGGAGCGCCTGCGTGGAATCGGAGCAAATAATATGTCTAATCTAAATATTGCAAAAGGTAGTTGCCTGTGTGGAGCAGTAAGTCTTTCTACAACTAGCATGAGTAAAAATGTGGGAGCGTGTCATTGTAGTATCTGCCGCAATTGGGGCGGAGGGCCTTTGTTAGTCGTTGACTGTGAAAGTGATGTTAGCTTCTCTGGTGAAGAAAATATCGGAGTTTATCAATCTTCAGAATGGGCAGAGCGTGGATTCTGCAAGAAGTGTGGTAGCCATCTTTTTTACAAATTGAAACAAAATAACCAGTATTTCATGCCTGTTGGACTATTCGAGAACTGTGAAGGTCTTGTTTTTGATCATCAGGTATTCATTGATGAAAAGCCCAAATATTATTGTTTTGCCAATGAAACTAAGAACCTGACAGGGGCCGAGGTCTTTGCACAGTTTGCATCTCCTGAATGACCCTAAACATTAGAGTTACTTTTTACCAGTTTGAATTAGGTTAGGACGAATGAGCGTACTGCTTCACTCACTTTCGTGCGACGCCGAATAGCCCGTCGTAGACATCGCCCTTACCTCAAAACGAAAAATTACCCAGCAATATCCTTCCCACTCTTATAGTTCATCGCTCTGGGTTTCCTCTTGCCTATAGGGACTAATTTCGATTGCTTGGGAAGTTGAGGAGGACGGCATTTTTCACAGTAGAGCGGTCGGACACCAAAGGTTTCTCGTTGTGTGGGCTGTTCGCACTGCTTACAAATGAGCGCGAACTGCCGGATGGATACCTGAATCCTACTTTTTGACAAAGTTAGATGGGTCTTGATCTCGTCGATGCTGAGTGGGAATGGGGTCTGGCTGCCCATCACCCGCAAGGGCTGCGGTTTTCTCCAGGGATTCTCTCAATCGCTTGGCTGCGTAAATGGACATATCTCGCGGTACATTAATGCGATCGCGCAAATATCGTAGAGCAACATCAGATCCCGATGGAGGTACACAGTCTTCACTGAGCATCATGTGTGTTAAAGCACAACGTAGGGCTTGATCAAACAATTTATCATCCAAGGGGTTGACTCGAATAATATTGATGCGGTGTTCGATAATTCGTTGAAGAGCTTCCATACGCGAGTTTTCCGGTTCTGGATAAGTAACATCTGGTAGCCCGAACCAGGGGCCGTTATCCACCCGCGCTTTATTGAGAAGCATTTGGGTTTCGCCATTTTCCCAACAGCCCCCCATCTGGGGCGGTAAATCATGTACATGGGTGTGAAAGTCGCTCTGGGTACCGCAGTAGGTCGAGCGGCTTTCCATTGCCGCAAACCATTCGCTCAAGCGAGGGTTTTCCGAACGCAGTGAGTAGCCCTTGTAGTAGTAAAGGCTCGCATTCATCCGTTCGACATAGGGCGTAAAAATGACATCGACGATGCCGAAGCTATCTAAAAAGTAAGGGCTTGGGGTGCGACCCAGAGCTTCTTCTACCCTAGCCACCACGACCATAAATTGTTCTCGGTTGCGTTGTTCTTGTTGAGAGGAACTGGCTCTAGAGCAAAGCCAAGCGCACCAAGCTCTAAATAAAAGTCGTTCTAATTGACGTAGAGGAAGCACCGCGCGGTCTTCCATTCTTTGGCTTAATGGAGCAAAAACCTTTTCCAAAGCGATTAAAATGTCATCGCTTTCCGTAATAATCCGTCCATCTAGCTCGATCGCAGGGAGCATTCCTGATGGTACCTTACGTTTGTACCAACTTTCTTTCTCTCCATAGCAGAACATTGTCACTTTTTCGATGCGGTAGGGGATCTGTTTTTCCTCTAGCCATAACCAAACTTTTTGACAGTAAGGACACCAGGCGTGGTTATCACGGTACAGCGTTACCCGCACATCAGATTCCGGTTGACCAAACAACCGCAACCGGGCTTTCGCGTTGGTGAGACCATTAACGGTATCTATTTGATAGTCCGTGAGGCTTTCTAGTTCTTGCCAGCTTAAGGGTGCGATCGCCATAGAGAGAGTGAGTACGTAGGGAAATACTTGGGACTTTTCTTGACTTTACAATATTTTCAATCACATCATGGTTTCATTTCCACTTTCAAGCGGCAATGTTGCGGTAATCTGTAACTTGGGTTTAAATTTCCTTATCATGGGCTACTGGCTTTAAAAGATTTCCAGAGCCACCGTACAACCAAGAAGCTCCTTAATCAATAGCCGTACCTAACTGATATTTCGTCTTGACTCGGCCACCCAGATCATCGCCAGCTTCCAAGACTATTACATCGTAACCCTTAGTCTTTAATAGCCATGTAGCAATTAACTCCGCAAAACCTGCTCCAATGACTATCACTTTACCCAAGTGGAAGATCCTGAAGTTCAAGGATGGAATGGGTTACGCCTGAAGTTGCGACAAGGACTGGACAGCGCTGGTAAGTTCTACCAACAGCAGTCTCCACAATCGGCAAGGCTGTCGGTGTTGCTGATGAGGAGCCTTACTGGAACGCATACCTTGGGCAATGGCAAGTTTGGGTTAACTTTGCTGACGGGTGTAGGTCTGTGGTGTGCAATTGGTTGGTGGCGGTGTAGGTAACAGTAGTTCACTGTTCCATCAAAATCGTTACTGTGAGTCGGTTATTTTACAGTTTCCCAGTTTGGAGCAAATAATCTCTATTGCTTTGCCCTTGAAAAAAAACAATTTTGTGTTCGTTCTCTTCTGAGTCGCTTAAAGTGACAAGTTTTGTTCTGCTCATTTTTTCCATCTCAGAAACAGTATTCTCAAAGAAATACGATTTATGTCCACAGTCGCAATAAAATGATGATGGAAACACTTCTATTGCCATTTTAAAAGCCAATATAAACACCCCCAAATACTACCATGCCTTATAAAATGGATATCTGGGTCATGTTGTTATCCGGCTTGCTGATTTAACCAAGCTTCTAAATCCGCCACTACAGAAAAATCTAATAACGCCTCTCCTAAAGTAGACAATTGCTCAATAGATAATCCTCGAACTCGTTCAATCAACGACGCATCAATTTCACCAAGACGACGATTTAGTTGACGTATAATTAAATCCTGTTGTCCTTCTTGTTTGGCTTTTTCACGGTCTTGCTGATAAAGTGGTTCTAATCGCATAATTAACTCCCTATCATCCAATTCTAAATTTTGATTGATTCTTAAATTCTGGCGCAGATTATAAACTAATTCTAGCGTTGCTTGCCTGTATGGGTGATTTAATGGTAAGTTTGATAATTCCACAATCGCCTGTGACTGCACACTTCCCCTGCCAAGAATTCTTAACCACAACGTTTCTGGTATTTGTGGTAGTTGATGTATGGCTACAATTGCTGTCCGTAGAGCATCACCTAAAAAGTATACTCCTGGCAACCACCCCGATTTCTGATTAACATTAAAGCTTGATAGTAATCCTGGGGATGCAGTTGGAGTTAGAACCCATAGTTTCGGAATATCTGACTCTTGGAGTCTGGTTTTATTCGCTTTAGCATCTCGTCGTAATCCAGCTTTTACTTCTAATAATTTTTGAATACAATCACAAATTTCATCACCAGAAGCTGCATTCCGAAATGGTTCTAATATTGCCGGAAATTCGGCAAATCTTCCCAGTAGCCCTAGCATTTCTAAATTAGAGGTTTGCTGTAATGATGGAGTAAATAGCACATCAATTTCTTTGATCTCTCCTGAGATTTTGGATGATGACTTTACTTCCCCATAAGGTTTTAACAGTTCTTCTAGATAATCTTTAGCAAATTCGTCATGTACAAATCGAGTCATTCAATTTGGGTTATTAAGAATTAATTTGAAGTGATTAATAATATTTTATCTGTATTTACAACCCATTTTAATCACACCTCAAATTGATGCTGTGAACGGTTACGTGTTTCATGCTGTTTCTCAGTCGGCCGACAGTTTGCGCCCAACAAGTATGGCGGTATGAGCATTATCGTAAGATAGCTAATGCCAAAGATATTGACTGGAATGGGTATTTGGAGCAGTGGCAGGTTTGGATTAACAATGATAGCGCGTGTATGTCTATGGTGTGCGATTGTTAATGAGTGTTTAACACTAACCAATTAATTGGGGATTCCAAGCATTCAAAACAACAGAATTCACTGTTAAAATACGACCAGTCCGCTCACTCAAACGGGACAAACAGCTTATAATTACTCAAATTTAAGTATTTAACTATATTGAAAAAGGATGTTTGATGAGCCTAAACAGTAGTTTTTTGCTCGATCTGCCGCACGTTGAGACAGAACTAACTTATTTTACGCCTATGGCAGAAAAACCTGTTATCTATGCCTATGAACGACCACCAGGGATTCCACCATCCAACCGAAAGTTCGAGACACACTTAATGCCAGTCCATAACATACGGGCGGTTTCACAAGACATATCCTTAGATCGAGAAGGCTTTAAACAAGTTGTACAACAAAGCAATGTCCGCAATTTTTATGACGAAAATGAGATTCTTCGTGTCTATTATCCTGAAGCCGAGCAACTTTTGAAAGAGGTAACAGGTGCCACTGGGGTGGTGATATTCGATCACACTCTCCGTAACGCTCAACGCTCTTCATCCGGTGAAAGCGGGATCAGTGAGCCTATTAAGTATGTACATAACGACTTTACTGCCATTTCTGGCTATACTCGCGCACGCAAAGAGTTGACAGCACGGGGGGTAGATAACATTGATCAATTACTACAGCAAAGGTTTGCTTTGATTAACATTTGGCGAGCGATCGCCCCAGTTTATAAGTCACCATTAGCAGTGTGCAACGCTTTTAGTATCGCACCAACAGACTTAGTAGCTACTGACATAGTGTACCGCGATTACGTTGGTGAAACCTACTTAATAACCTATAACCCAACACATCAATGGTTCTACTTCCCCCAAATGCAACCCTCGGAAGCACTATTGTTTAAGTGCTTTGACTCGGCAGAGGACGGACGGGCGAGGTTTGCTGCTCATACTGGGTTTAATGACCCAACAAGCCCACCAGATGCCCCAGCTAGAGAAAGTATTGAATTGCGGACGCTGGTTTTCTATCCTACATAAGAATGATGACGGCTGCTATCCTCAACTACGGATGCACTATTATCTGAGGCTGGGGCGAGGATATTTTGCTAATCGTGACGTTAAACGACCTCTCGCCAATGGTTGAGGCTTTTGAGAATTCGATTTGTCAACCAGACTTTAACAAGGGGCAGGTTTATCACTGCTTCACTTACTTATGAATCACACTCAGGCGCTTTGATGAAAAAAACTATTAAAAACTTCATTTAAGTCCGCAGTGTATAATCCAAGATGTGTCTTTTTTTGCATTCCCTAAGTAATCCAACAGTTATATTTTAAACTTTAAACTTACATACGTGTTTTATGCCTCGAAAAACTACAGTTCCATCGCAATCAATTAAAGTAACTCCGCTGGCTCTGTCTCAATTACATATCCGCTTAGAGTTTCTAGAAAAAGAACATCAATCACTACTCAAACAGATCAAGAGAAAGCGCACAGAACTGAAGAACTTTGTTGAACAGATGCGTTCTTTTGGCACAGAATTTCTCAATAAAGCTACTCCCGGTTTCCGAAAAATGGCTGAGTTAGACCAGGAAATCCATGCTCTGTTTGAGGAGATTTTTACTACTAGAAAGTTCGGTAAACAAACCCTCAAAAATATACAAGCAGTTTACCGTAACCTACAGGTAACTGGAGCCATCAGTCTAAAACCCAACAGCCAACAGTTAGATACATTAGACGAATCGTTTGACAATGAAGATTCCCAATCAGATTTTTCAAAGGAAACTAGTGAAGACCAGCATCAATATTGGCAAGGAGAACAGTCTGTAGACTCTGCCTCTGTAGCCAGAACAGATAACCAAAGAAAAATTCGTCAAACATTTCTGAAATTAGCTGAAATCTTTCACCCTGATAAAGCCAGAGACAGTGAAACACAAAAGTCTCACACAGAAATCATGAAAGAAATTAATAAAGCCTACCAAGAAGGGGATTTAGCAAGACTTCTTGAAATTGAACGAAGTCAACAACCCTTAGAAATTATTGACAATAATAACGAGGATGATTTAACCCGTAGATGCCGAACTCTAGAACAGCACAATCAAATTCTCCTGGCTCAATATGAAAAATTGAAACAGGAACTGCGTTTGACAAAAAATACTCCAGAAGGGACGATGGTTTGCGATTCTCGAAAAGCTGCTAAAAAAGGCATTGACCCTATGGCTGCGATAGTAGAAACAATGGAATCTCAAATTAACGTCGTTTCTGGGATTCGGGATTTTGTTAAGGATTTTAGAGAACAGAAAATCACTATTAAAGAATTTCTAGCTGGCCCAACACCTCTGCACTCCTTAGATGAAGAAACTATAGAAGATATTTTGGAGCAGATGTTGTCAGAATTAATGAGATAGTAGTTTTTGATGAAAAAGTTTTCGCTTTATTTGTGAATGCTCTGCTCAACTTAAAATAATTTTACAGAACTATGCCAATTAAAAAACACATTAATCTGAATCTTGGAAGTTTCCTTAATCCCGTAGATAAAAAGATAGTTGTCAATTTAGCTAGTGAAGATATTTTAACTTTAATCACGCAAGAATTAAAAACTCGTTACTCACCAGAAACTCAAAAACAATTACTTGAGGAGAGTTCCCAGTTGTTCCCTGATTTCGTGCTACAAGAATTATTAAAGCGCCAAGAGCAGGTAGTAAACGTTACTTTACTGATAATGATTTTTAAAAATTATCAATCAGAATACATGCGTCAGTCGTCAGAATATAGGAAAGGTATTCTGACCGATAAGCCGAAAAAATAACTCCAATGTAGGTAATTGTTGTGGTCAAGGGATTTACTAATTTTGTCTATCTTTGCTCAACGTTCAGTATTCATCCGCAGTTTTCTAAAACTGGCATCTGTAAATGTTCTTTCAAATCTAATGGTTCCGCTGGCAGGATTAATAGATGTAATGTTTTTAGGGCATTTAACGGAGATTCGTCATTTAGCAGGTGTGGCAATAGCAACAATTTTATTCAATTATATTTATTGGACATTCGGTTTCTTACGCATGGGTACAACTGGAATGGTTGCACAGGCTATAGGGCGTAAAGATAACCAATCGGCAGTACTGATTAGTTTACAGCATGGAATTTTAGCGCTGATATTAGGACTTGCCATCCTGATATTTCAAAAACCTTTACAAATATTAGGGTTTGCAATTCTAAGTGCTACACCAGAAGTTAAAAGTTCTGGTGTTGATTTCTATAATGCTTTAATATGGGGTGCCCCAGCAACATTGATTAACTTTGTCTTGATTGGTTGGTTTCTTGGACAAGCCCAAAGTAGTAAACTTTTGTTGCTTTCAGCTATTAGTAATTGTGCAAATGTACTACTTGATTATCTATTTATTGTTCAGTGGGGATGGTCAAGTAGAGGAGCTGGATTAGCGACAGCCGCTAGTCAGTATCTGATGCTAATAGTAGCTACTTTGCTATATTGTCAAACAATTTCATTTAAACAAATACAAGCTTCAATTGGGGAAGTATTTAACCTATCTGCTTTAAAATCAGTTTTCATGCTGAATGGAGAAATTATTATTCGGACTTTCGCTTTAATTTCGACAATGGCGATGTTTAGCAATCTCAGTTCTATGTTAGGAACTGAAATTCTGGCGGCAAATACTCTGCTTATGCAATTGGTGAGCTTGGCAGCATATTTCATTGATGGCTTGGCATTCGCTACTGAGAGCTTGGCTGGAATTTTTCAAGGTAGTGGAAATATTACTTCTTTAAAACAACTGTTGCAAACATCTGTAGTCGGTAGTTTAGTTATAGGATTAATGTTTGCTACTGCATTTATTTTTGCCCCAGAATCACTGTTAAGATTGCTGACCAATCATACTAATATTATCAATAATTTACGTTCTTATATTCCTTGGTTGTTACCAGTTTTGGGTTTTGGCTCAGTCGCTTATGCGCTAGACGGTTATTTTCTAGGGTTGACTCAAGGTCATACACTTCGCCAAGCTATGCTGAAAGCCACTGTAATCGGTTTTATTCCATCAGCAATTACAGCAATGTATTTCCATAATAGTCATTTACTATGGCTATCAATGTCTTTATTTATGGCAGCAAGAACAATAACTTTGGCATTGTGTGTACCAAAATCATTTTCTACAAGACAGGGATGAATACAGAATATATCTATCTTCACGGGAAATGTATATTTTCAATTATCTATTTTGCCCTTGAGTGATGCCTACGGTTCAAGAAGGCTACGTACCTTTACTGCAAGACTGAATGGCACTAAGTTAAGCTGAAGGCTAGGCGGCGTAAGGATTGCAGAGGAGCAGAGGGGCAGAGGGGCAGAGGATAATTTCTCTTGCTTCTTTCCGTATGCCTCAAGTTTTCTGTCCGTATGCTTCTTCCTTCTTCTTTCTCCCCTGCTCCTTTGCTCCAGTTGTTGAGCGTAGTCGAAACACTGCACCCCTGCTGCCTCAACGATTTTCCCTTTTCTTAGTGCCATTCGCTTATGATCAGATGCCGCACATTATTATAATACTGGGAGTTTAGCTATTCTAGTACATAAATACTAAACTATACACCCAGTCTTAGTGTCATCGAGAACTCACCCTAATTTTTCTGATTAGTTTAACTTACTCCTATAAAACAATTTGTAAAAGTAAGAATATTGAATTTATTTACTTGTAGCAATAACTTTGTCAATTTCTTGTAATTTCTGCTGAAAAAGAGAGCGCATTTCGTGAAGCTGTTTACTACTAGCTTTTTTAAGCAAATCTCCAGAAATTCCATTAACTTTTTGAAATATTATTTTTACCTCTTTTAACTCTTGTTCATTTGACTTTAAATACTTGATCCTAATTTTTCTAACCAGTTCACGAGTTTCTGTTACTGTCAGATTTTTCTTTAAGACTTCATCTGTTGCTGCAATCCGTTCGGATGCTGCTTGATTTTCGGAGATGTCTAATGCCTTGGCAGATAGAGTTGCCAATGCTAAAGCATGAGCGCCTTTGAGTCCATGCTGCCTGATGACCTGTTTTAAATCTTGAGGCAGATAAAGCATCGGCATTAGATTAGCTTTCACAGAACTAGGATTTAACCCCAACTCTAGCAGCACTAGCAGTAGACTCTGTTCTTTACCTGTAATTTCCAGTAGTTCTAAGCCCTGTTGCTGTTCATCGACGCTAACAGCCATCAATTTTGCTAGCTCTTTACTATTTCCATTTCTCTCTATTCTTTTAATTACCGTTCCCAACATTGTGGAAACTTCATCCATTGTCAAATTAGCGGACTTCATTACTTCTTTAAATACTGCCTCTGCTTTATCTAAAGGATTCAAGTCTTCAAAGCCAAGAAAAGTTAGTAATGCAGATTGATCTAAGTCATTAGGCATTGCCACTATTACTGCACGAATAGTTGACCAGCCTAGTAATTTAGCTCCTTCAGTACGTAGCTGCCCATCTAACAGTATGTAACGACTATTACTCTGTCTGACTAAGATGACTGCTGAAATCTGCCCGTGTTTTTTGAGTAATCGTGCTTTTGCTTGTATTAATTCTGGTGTAATTGTCTGCCGAGGCTGATCAGGATTCGGGTCAATGAGATTTAAATCAACTTGTACTTCTCCTGATTGATTTTGAAATTGTTCTCGGAGTTTTTGCAGTTCATTCTCTAATTCAGGAGATTGTGCGGTTCTGAGTCTTTCTATTTCTATTTGAAGTTCAGCAATTTTTTGTTCTTGCTCAGTTTTTTGAACTGCACTACTAAATTTACTAGCAATTTTAGGCAACGCCACGATTATTTTTTCTCCTTAATTAAAGCAACTAAATCATCTGTAATTTGCTTAAAATCTTTACAAGCAGGATGTTTGGGACGGTATTTTTGTAAAGGTAGCCCGTGAGCGCTAGCATTTTTGAATTCATTGGAACTACGAACTTTGGGGTAAAGTTTCAATTGTAAATGTTCAGTGATTTCTGGTAATTGCTCTAGATATTGTCTGTGCATCGCTACGGTATCATCATACATACTTGGCACAAACCCTAAAATTGGTGGACGAGGTGATAACTGTAACTCATCACTGGTTGAAATGCACCATTCTACCAATTCTGCTGAACCAGAAATCGCTTTCATTTCTAATTGCACTGGAACTAATATGTGAGTTGAAGCGGCTAAAGCATTAACATTCAGCATTCCCAATGTGGCCGGACAATCCAAGATTACTAAGTTATGAGGTAATGGGTAATTTTTTAAGCGATCGCTAAGTGTGTACTCTCCTCGTTTCCTAATTACTAATTCGTTGGCCATTTCAGCCATTAATGGATGTCCTTGGCAGACTTGAATTTTTGATTCTTCCCAAACCGAAATTAATTTCCAATCCCCCTTAAAATCTTTGGATAATGCTTTGACTAGAGTATTAGATACTTCAGCAGGTGGTATCCCACAAAACACATCTAAAGAGCGTTGTGGATCTAAGTCAAGTATTGCTACAGAAAAGCCACGCCGAACTATCTCGTATGCAAGGTGTACACTGAGTGTAGTTTTACCTACACCGCCCGCGTTAGCTATCAGTGAGAGAACTATCTGCTTCATATCAGTTTTTTTGTCGGATTTTGAAATTCGACATTAAGCTTTTGAAAAATGTATATCATGCATTTGTATTTGTCACCTATTTCTGTCGTATTTTAAAATACGACACATTTTTTAAGGATTGAGAAATAAACAAAATTAAATTGAAATCAACCCAATGTCCATCTAAATCATCAAAACAGCAACAGATCAAACCCATTACCTCATCTGTTAAATCTGATTTGACTTTAGTTGATGAATAACTCAAAACTCAGTAACAGCCTGACTATCCCCCTGTCGAGGAAAAACCCATGAAGCCGCCAAAAGTTGAGCCACAGGTGACTGGCAAGCGCAACAAGAAAAAAATAGATTCACCACCAGCAACCAAACCTCATATACCCTTTCAAGACCGCCCCTAAGACCCACAATTACCGCCAGAACCCTGTCAGCACATCCAATTCCTGGATTGGAACTCGGAGGTAGGGCGTGTGATATTCGAGTGCTACCACTGCAAGCAGGGGATAATCAGCGAGTACACCGGGGAACCCATAATGGGCGAATACAAAGGACGACCTTCAGTGATTTTCTAAAGGTAAAATGCCCCAACTGTGAGCAAACAGCGATTAGGCTGCAAGCAAAGGAAGTACTTTCGATTACGGCGATACCTTCACCTTGGCAGCAATGATGGCACACTCCCTCTTCAAGAGTGATTGGTGAAAGATATTAACGATTGATAATGCAAATGAGATTTTTACCCTCAATAATGACTGCACTAACGGCACTGACACTAACTAGTTGCAGCACTACTATTGCTGAACAGTATGAAGCTACAGCACTCACCAGTTACACCTGGCAAGTAAAGTATGCCAATGATCTAACTAGTCAACCACAGCCACGTATTGAAATCTTTGCTACTACTTCGGTGCTGAATCGAAATGGAGTAAAACCACTGGGAGAAGTAATTGGCCCAGATGATCAAGGGCTATGGTGGCCTACTTTACCGCCTCGACCAAGTGTTGATGAAGTTGAACAACGCAAAAGACCTCAAGAAGAGGTAGGTAAACCTGAATTGATCAAAGATATAAAGTACAAACTGACCTATGGAGTGGGTAATACTCAGAACACGCTACCTACTAACTATGAAGTTTATCGACAAGTGGTAAAAGCCTACCCCCAAAGAACTCCTTTGGAATTGACTTTGGGTGTGAATGATAATTCAGTAGAGAAAGCTGAACCTGTCAGCAAGTAGTGACCCTAAGTTACGTATTCAGCAAGAAGTTAGAGATCAAAACTGAATTACTTTTCAACAAAAGATTGACACTAAAGTATAAATCAAGCTGTCAACCCCTTCTCTGCGAGACGCTATGCGAACGAGGAATTCAAAATTAAAGACAAGACGCTCGTGGACTCGCTTACGCGGAAAGCGAGTCTTCGAGCGTCGCGTCTTGTAGACCCTTGATTCTTTGAATCAGTAGGGGCAATGGCCTTGAAGGATAATTAATTCAAAATTATTCTTATTCTTCCTAACAGAATTTTGAATTTCATTAAAGGGTCAACGATGATCTAAATTAATTTTTACTGCGTTGATAGAAAAGATTTCAAAAAATTCTGTGGGGGCTATATGGGGGCTATATGTACCCCAAAGCAGTTTAGAGGCTTGAGCCAAATTTGACTCCCACACAGGGGCTATATGGGGGCTATATAGGGTACATTTGACTTTGTGAGATTTTACCTCACTTAGCCCCCAAGAGGTTATGATAATTTTTTGACGCTAAAGAAAAAAAGAGTAGTTATTTTATTCATCTCTTCTCAGCTCCCCCACTTCACTTGAACAAATAACTTTCACCAATCAAAGTCTATTACCTTTCTCTTTATGTCTAACATTCACACCTTGCAAAAAATTTTTCCTGCTGGCTTTGATAACGGCTATGGAAGCCTAAAACTTTTAGTCGATGGGTTTGAAGTGGTTCGTGTCCCCAGCTATATAACCAATGCCGAGATGGAAGACGTACCAGGGAGGGTCGTTTTTAACGGTAGTGCTTATACAGTTGGAGAATCAGCTTTCCGTACAGGAAATTATTTTGACCGAAACACTGATAACAATGAAAACAAAGTCAATAATGCGTTGTTGACTTTATTCGGTGCATTGGCACATCTTCCACACCGTAAGGCTTGGCATTTAAAATTAGTCGTTAGCTTACATGATGTTGGTCTAGCTGACGAATTGCAAAAAGTACTAAACGGAGAATATCAGCCAATACTTGTAGCGACCTGCAATGCTAATCGCTAAAACCTGCAATCATGACATTTACAAACCAGGATTATTTGCAACTATAATTACGCTTCAGCCAGAATTAATTGCAACTGAGCCAGCATTATTTGCAATCAACCTGCAATCATCCGTTGGAGCCAGGATTAT
>NZ_JAVRBN020000069.1:0-23244 GCF_034531305.2 Nostoc sp. ChiQUE02 | reverse complement strand
ATAATACTAATTATATTTAAAAATAAGGATTTCAGGGTTTTATCAAAGGAATTTAGCATAACAAGTACTGAAGAGCCCAAAGAAAGGCAGAAGGCAGAATGTAGTAGGAAAGAAGTATTACCAGAAACTTTAGTTGTGGGTTTAGAGCCGCACTAGTATAAAAAGAATTGTATCCAAAGGCGCAGCGCGAGATGCAAAGCAGCCAGTGCGGTCTTATCCCTACAGCCCTTCTCCTAAAGGAGACGCTACGCGTAGCTTGCTTCCCCGTAGGGATACGGGCATCCTACGGCAGGCGCTAGCACAGCATTTCATCACTACGGGCAACCTGAGAGAAGTACATACTTTAGGAGAAGGGGAGCCACTACGGTTTTGGGCAAAGCCCAAGTAAGATCATCTGGCGTCGTCCACAGCCTAATTCCCAAGCTTTTAAGCATAAGTCTCCTGCCTTCTGAATATTTGGTGAATTGGCAAGGGTGGCTCGAAACTCGGATTTGAAAAGGTAAAGC
Organism: Nostoc sp. ChiQUE02; assembly: GCF_034531305.2. NCBI lineage: Bacteria > Bacillati > Cyanobacteriota > Cyanophyceae > Nostocales > Nostocaceae > Nostoc > Nostoc sp. ChiQUE02. The sequence continues at coordinate 22,738 of NZ_JAVRBN020000069.1, read as the reverse complement.
AGGCTACGTCCACGATCGCAAGAAAAGGTTAGTGGGGATTAGGAAGAAGGGTTAAAGGGATTGAATTTTCCTTTTCACCATTAACCCTTTCCTTTCCACCACGAGAGAGCAAAAGTCCCTTTTGTAAGAGACGCCCATGAACAGAGTGTTCAAAAAACGCCCGCTATCCGAGCACAATTGAGAATGAAAATCCCTATCTCTGTTCCCTGTCACCTGTAAACTGTTCCCTATTTTCAAGATAGGTCTATTACCTATACTTATAGTTTAAATCACAGCTTCTTGGCGTTGACAATCAAAAACAACCATGTAGGAAGCATTTGGTATTTCCTGAGGGAGGTGTCGCATATAGCCATCGGCATCAGAACGGCTGCGGAAGCGAGCAACAATCTCCCGTTGCGTATTAGGAAGTAGACGAGCGATCGCCCAAGAATTGAGGCGTTCTTTATAAGCAATAGCCTGATTGTCTGATTGAGAAGCTTTGTAATCCGTATTTTCTGGCATAAATATGTTATCCGTATGAAGTTTCATCAAGGGCGTTAATTAGGTTCTAGGTAGGAATGCACTAACGCTTTTTTTAAATGCTGCTGCCACCTTGTTATTCGATTATTTATAGATTGTCAACACTTAGCGCTACATTTTAGACCAATTAAATTGGAATTTTGGGGTTGCTATGAATCTCAAAGCCTTAATTTGCAATTGTTTCCAAGGCACAATAATGCTCAAGCAGAAAGTTTGGCAATTATTGGGTTTGCATGATTTGTATGCATACACATAAGTAAAGTCCGCATCAGTGGCACAATAACGATTAATGTCTTAAAAAGTACTATTACAAGCTCAACAAAAAATTAACAATGACGTGCGTATAATTAATGCGCGCAAACACACTTTTAATTTTTCTATAATACGATATGGGAAAGCTAGATTGCGGGTATTTACGTTTTTGATAGTTCGTTTAGAATACTTAAATTTTAATAGTTTATTGACATATTAAAAAGTTAATTTATTTTTATAATTTTAATAGACTTTTAGTCAGAATCTATGGTGCGATTGTTTAATTTAAAATATCTTGACTAACTGCCATAAAATAGTTAATGTTTCGCGGTATATTTACGTCAGCTAATAATCATTCAAATTGGCTCTTTGCGTCTCCCTTTATCTGTGTAAGAGTGTCTTTCTAAGGATCAAGATTATGCAAATTAAAGGCGGATTAGCTTATTTATGGCTGGAATTACGTGAAATGGTATCAGAATAAATTAAATTGGTGGTGCAGTTTTGAAAGTGTCACTCAATATACTCGTTTTTTGATTGAAGCAGTGATATTATCTAATTGTGTGAGGAGCAAGTTAAAAATAAAAAGCGTCTGGGGTGGAAACACGGCAACACTCCCAGACGTTTTTTAATAGGTACACAGAAAAAAATTCTTGCAGATTCACTAAATTTTTTGAGATAATCATCTACAATTCAAAATCTAGTCAATCCCATCCACAATCAAATCTCAAGATTCAGGGCTGATATCGTGTTCGGGTAAAGACTTATCATTTAGACCGCAGTTCTTGCTGGGGGCAGGGGGAAAGAGGCTTTTACGATTTTTGCACAGATGTGGTAATCATAAGTGATTAACCGGACTTGATATGATGCGCCAAAATTGCTTCCAACTCAGATTGCGAGAGGGGTTGCAACTCTGTCTGCATATCAAAACAATGACTAGCTGCGGTGACTAAAGCTGCAATAATCTTGTCCACAGTCAAACTTTGATGCAGTTCCACGTTGGTAAAAGATTCTGCACCAAATACTTGAGTAAACAGTTCAGCATCGGGTTGCAAACGGATTGAACCATGTTGCAAAATCGTCCCTCCACGTCGCAATTGAGCGCTACCAATGAGTTTTGCACCATCTGGCAAAACTAAATCTGCACTAGTTGCTGTGCCAAAACAGTTAGGGTTGTGGATGTAACCTCGCCCAGTCGTACCATAGTGCAATTCTACGCCAAGCGATCGCCACCCTTGAATCAAAAACTCACAAATTTTTTCGTACACCTGGAGGCGACTACCCGGCACTCCAGAGGTTACTACAGTGTAAGTTAAATCACCTTGGTGTAGCACCGCGCGTCCACCGCTAGGACGCTGCACTAAATCTAGTTTTTGCCCTTGCCAAGTTAAATGTTGCCAATATTCAGGGTATTGGCGTTGATGATAGCCGAGAGAAATGGCAGGTGGCGACCAGGTATAAAAGCGCAGAGTTGGCGGATGTTTTCCAGACTGGTGCTGTTCTAGTAACCAGCGGTCAATCGCCATCTGCACATTGCCAGCAGCCTCTAGCAAAGGAATTAGTCGCCACACTTTAGAATTCAAGAGTTAGGAGTTAGGAGTTAGGAGTTGGGAGTTTTGAATTAAAAAGTTTATATAATTCAGCACTCATAACTCATAACTGAAGCGAAGCGATTAGTCAAGTCGCACCAAATTCAGTTTGTAAAGCTTCATCGTTATTATCAGCGATCGTTGCCACAATGGTAATAAGGCGAGAAACTTCGCCAGGAGATAACTCTGCTAAGGTGCGTGTCGATATTACAACCACCCGGTTTTCAATAATACCAAAACGCGCTTCAAAAGTACTAGAGCAATTTAACTCCAAAAGATACCGCATTAACTTAGGTTCATTTTTGGCAGGTAAATCTAGCACCGCAGACCAAACCGTTATGGTGTCTTCATCGGTTGTGCCGTTGAGTTGGACAAATACTTCCACACTTCCATACTTAAATTTCCAGAGATAACCACCCTCTGGAGTGTGGCTAACCATCGCGCTATCATCTTGTTCCAAAGAGTCGATGACATTTTCAATTACCTCCAGATGGTTAATGTTTGTTGTCTCGGCGATTAACTCATTAATGGATTCGTTACTAGTTAGGGTTTCTGGGTAGCTTGTCATACAGATTTTTTCTCAACATACTAGCTGTTTTATCTACACATACTTTATAACTTGTGGACGCAGTTAGTTTGAGCTTCCTTTTGGTCTACTTTTCAAATGCCTAAAGTGTGGGGTGCGATCGCTTTCTAAAAGTGGGGTGTTTTTGCTAGTCAGGAAAATTAGCTGGAAGCTCAACGCGTTCCTCCCGCCACCATAGCGTATGGTGGCGGGAGGAACAAAGAATCATTCTAGAAAAATAATAATTGGCTCAACCTACGTCATCATGGGCAAAACGGTTAAAGAGGAAGTCTAAAGCATAATTACGTAGTTGGTAGTATTGTGGATCTTCCATGATGCGGCTGCGATCGCGTGGGCGAGAAAAAGGAATTTCCATGACTTCACCAATTTTCGCATGGGGACCGTTGGTCATCATTACCAATTTATCTGCTAAAAATAGTGCCTCATCGATGTCATGGGTAATCATTAGCACTGTACAACGGTTATCGCCCCAAATTTTGAGCAATTCTTCCTGTAATTCTTCTTTGGTAATGGCATCCAGCGCCCCAAAAGGTTCATCTAAAATTAAGACTTTTGGACGAATTGCCAAAGCACGGGCAATAGAAACTCGTTGTCTCATACCACCGGACATTTGCATTGGTTTCTTTTCCATTGCATCAGCCAGTCCCACCATTGCTAAATGATCGCGGACGATCGCTCTTTTTTCAGCTTGTGGTTTGTTGGGATAAACGGCGTTGACAGCTAAGTAGATGTTTTCAAAAGCAGTTCGCCAAGGTAGCAACGCATAGTTTTGGAAGACAACCATTCTGTCTGGGCCTGGCTTGGTGATTGGTTCTCCTTCGAGTAACACTTGCCCGGAGGTGGGAAAGTTAAAACCGGATACCATATTTAGTAATGTCGATTTGCCACAGCCAGAGTGACCGATGACGCAAATAAACTCGCCCTGTTCGACGTTGAGGTTAACGCCGTCGAGTACAGTAAAGGGACCTTTCTTTGTCGGATAAACTTTGGTAACGTCTTTAATTTCTAGGAAAGGTCTGCGGCTGGTGGTTGCAGTGGCGAATGATTTTTCTAGTGTGTTTGTAGCTGTTGAGTTGCGGTTTTGCATGGTATTTGGTATTCGGGGATTAAAAAGCTTAATTTAGGCGATGTGCAAATGAATATTCTGACCTCTCTCCAAACCTCTCTCCTTCTAGGGGAGAGGCTTTGAATTTTCCCCCCTTCCCTATAAGGGAAGGGGTAGGGGGTTAGGTCTTTTGTTGGTTTTTTTACGGTGGGTGAAAAGTCAGATATCATTAACGGAGTTCAGAGGTTCATTAATGGAGTTCAAAGACTCGCGCGTGATTGTTTTACTTCTTCCACTTCCTCTTTCTCTCGCCATTCTTTTATGATGCGAGTCTCCTTCTTGGTGCATCAAGAACAACTTCCGCGACTGAAAAATCACGTTTAATTTTCAAACTGTTGAGATAGGCGATCGGATCGTCGGCATTAAAGGGAGTACCATCGAATAGTTGAATCGGTTGGCGAATATAGCTAATATCCAAACCTAATTCTCGTGCGGCGGTGCTGAAAACACGCACGCGACACACGCGTTCAACAACTTCTACCCAATTTCTGGGGAAGGGAGTATCACCCCAACGCGCCAATTGACTCATAATCCAAATTTGTTCGGTGCGACTGGGGCGGTTAATGGCAGACTCAGAATAAAACTGGTGATGGGCATAGTCTCGCAACGGATGGTCTAAGTCACAGGTGAGACTATCTGGATCTTCGAGTTGAATGTATTCTAAATCAGTGCTGACGTAATCTCGCCCTGCTAAAATTTGCCGAATTTCTTGGGTATTTTCGGGATTTGCACAATACTGACAAGCTTCTAACAAAGCTTTAGTCAAGGCGATATGCGTATTTGGATAATTTTCTGCCCAATCTTCCCGCACACCAAGAACTTTACCGGGGTGTCCTAACCAAACTTCTAAGTCGGTAGCGATAGTAAAGCCGACACCTTCCACAGCAGCGCGGTAGTTCCAAGGTTCACCTACACAGTAACCATCAATGCTTCCGGCTTTTAAGTCAGCTACCATCTGCGCTGGGGGAATGGTTTTCATATCCACATCGCTATCGGGGTCAATTCCACCAGCCGCTAGCCAGTAACGCAACAGCAAGTTGTGCATAGAAGCGGGATGCACTACCCCCATTGTATGCCGTTGTTCGTGGGTGAGAATCAGGTGGTTTCTGAAGTCTGATAAGGTTTGCACGCCTTGATCGTAAAACCGTTTTGCCAAGGTGATGGCGTTACCGTTGCGAGTCATGGTGAGGGCGGTAACAACAGGAAGGGGTTGATTATTATGTCCTCCCAAAGTTAGCCACATCGGCATTCCTGAAGGCATTTGAGCCGCATCTAAGTAACCACCACTTATGCCATCTTCTATACCCCGCCAGCTACTTTCCCGCACCAGGTGAACTTCATCTAAACCATGCTTGACAAAAAAGCCTTTTTCTTTAGCAACTGCTAAGGGGGCGCAAGCTGTCAGAGGTAAAAAGCCAATTTCTAGGTTAACTTTTTCTAATCCATGACGGGCAACGTCGGCAGTTTTCCGCGCCCGAATTTTCTTGATCCGTTTCTGCTGATTGAGGAAGTAAATCATCTCACTCCGCAAGCTGTAGTAGCTAGGATGTTCTACGACTTCCATCCGCTTGCGGGGTCTGGGAATATCCACTTCTAAAATGTCGCCAATTTTAGATTCGGGGCCGTTGGTTAGCATCACGATTCTGTCAGATAACAGCACCGCTTCATCGACATCATGTGTCACCATCACGGCGGTAACTTGATTTTCTTCGCAGATTTGCATCAGTTGTTCTTGCAAATTGCCGCGTGTGAGTGCATCCAATGCGCCAAAGGGTTCATCTAGCAGCAGTAATTTGGGACGAATCGCTAAGGCGCGGGCGATCGCAACTCGCTGCTTTTGTCCACCTGATAACATTCCCGGTTGTTTGTCAGCGTGGGGACGCAAACCCACCATATTTATATGTTTTTCGACAATGGCTTTGCGATCGGCTGCGGGTGAACCTTTCATTACTGAGTCCACAGCGAGGGCAATATTTTCTCTTACCGTCCGCCAAGGTAATAAGGAATAGTTTTGGAACACCACCATCCTGTCTGGGCCGGGTTTGGTGATTCTTTGTCCTTCGAGAGTGACAATACCCTCAGTTGGCAAATCTAAACCCGCAATCATATTTAATAGAGTGGATTTCCCGCAACCGGAGTGCCCAATCAAAGAAACGAATTCTCCTTTTTTAATTTGGAGATCGATTCCTTTAAGAGCGATATATTTGCCACCACCAGTTAATTCAAAAACTTTTTCAATTTGATCAACAGCTACGAACATAGGATTATTTGGTATTGGGTATTGGGCATTGGGCATTGAGCATTGTAGATTAGAGATTATTTGGAATTAGGGATTGGAAAAATCTTTCCTAGTTTCCATTCCCCGTGCCCCAATCCCTATTTCTGTTCTGCTGGTAAAATCTTGTTTTGAAGCCAACCCATTGCTTTATCTAGGAGTAAACCAACGACACCGATATAAACTAGAGCTAAAATTACTTCGCTGACGTTGTTATTTTGATAAGCGTCCCAGATAAAAAAGCCGATTCCGACAATACCGGACATGACGATTTCGGCGGCGATAATCGCTAACCAAGCTAAACCGATCGCAATTCTCAAACCGGTAAAGATGTAGGGTAATGCCGCCGGAATCAAAATATTAGTGAAATATTCTTTGCGGCTAAGTTGCAGAACTTTGGCGACGTTGTTGTAATCTTGGGGAATTTGGGTAACGCCAACAGCAGTGTTAATTAAGATGGGCCAAATGGCGGTGATGAAAATTACGAATAATGCTGCGGGTTCGTTTTGTCGTAAAGCTGCTAAAGAAATCGGAACCCAAGCTAGAGGTGGTACTGTCCGCAGTAGTTGAAAGATGGGGTCTAAAGCTTTAGACATTGTTTTATTGACACCAATCAAAATGCCCAAGGCAATACCAACGATCGCAGCTAGGGTATAACTGATAGCAACTCGTTGCAGACTAGCGAGAATCTGCCAAAATAGACCTTTATCAATGCCACCTCGGTCATAAAATGGCCAGAAAATCAGAACCCAAGTGTCTTGGATAACTTGTATTGGTCCTGGTAATGTGGCTCCTGGAATCCAAGCGAAGAGTTGCCAGAGAACGAGGAAGATTGTGATGGCGATCGCTGGTGGTATCAGATCGGGAAATTGCTTTTTCAGGTTGGATATAAAGCTATTATTCAATCTAGGGCTTACAGGGCGTTTTTGGGCGAGTGTCATGATGCTATGTTCTCCTCAAATTTTATTTGTTATTTGTCCTTTGTCATTTGTCCTTTGCAAATAACTAATGACCAATGACCAATGACCAATGACTAAACACTGACCTTTTTGATTTTCAAACTCTTCAAATATTCTTCTGGCTTTTCGGGGTCAAATTTGATGCCATCAAAAAACTCTTCTACACCACGGGATGTATTTGTGGGAATATCAGCAGCGGCAATCCCAGCTTCTTTGGCAGCTTCTTTCCAAATATCTTCGCGGTTGACTTTGTTGATAAGTTCCTTAGCTTTAGCAGCATTATTAGCAATGTAATCTTTTGGCAAGAATCCCCAACGGACATTTTCAGTGATGAACCATAAATCATGACTTTTATAGGGATAGGAAACACTACCTTTTTCATCTTTCCAGTAATAAGCAGCCATTGATTTATCATCAATTTTGCGACCATCGCCCATGTCATATTTGCCTTGGTATGGATCTGCGAGAATTTCTGGTGAAGAAAGGTTGAAATAATTTCGTCCAGCCAGAATTTGAGCCGCTTCTTTGCGGTTGTCAAAATTATCTAACCACTGTTGGGCTTCCATAATTCCTTTTAAAATTGCTTTGGTAGCCTTGGGATTTTTATCAACCCAATCGCCTCTCATCGCAAGATATTCTTCAGGATGATTTTTCCAAATTTCTGCGGTTAATGCTGCTACGTAGCCGATTTTGTCTTGCACCAGGCGATAAGGCCAGGGGTCGCCTGTACTAAAGGCATCCATTGTTCCTGTTTTCATGTTGGCCACAGTTTGCGCTGCTGGTACTGTGAGCAATTTGACATCTGCATCTGGATCTAACCCGCCTGCTGCTAACCAGTAGCGAATCCACAAATCTTGGTTGACGTGGGGAAAGGTAAATGCAGCAGTGAAGGGGGTTGAGGATTTTAATTCCTTGAATAAAGACTTAGCGCTGGCGAGTTGTAAGCTAATACCTTTGCCTTGGTGCTTGTTTGCGATCGCAATTCCATTTCCATGCGTAATTAATTGACATAATACATACATGGGAATTTTTTGATTGCCCTTAGTAATTAAACCTTCTGTAATTAAATGTGGCATTGGCATCTGCCATTGACCGCCATCTATACCACCACCGGCAGAACCAATTTCTACGTTGTCTCTGGCTGCACCCCAAGAAGCTTGTTTGGAAAGGTCAACATTAGTCATGCCATACTTGGCAAAAAATCCCTTTTCTTTAGCAATAATTAAAGGAGCCGCTTCTACAATGGGAATATATCCTAACTTGGCTGTAGTAGTTTCTGGTGTTTGTTCGGGACTAATATTAGCAACCGTTTGAGCAGTTGGTTGTGCTTGAGTGCTTCCACCAGTAAGGTTTTCAGGAGGATTACCCAAACAGCCTTTGAGGAATACAGCACCCGCAGATGCTCCGGCTGTGAAGATGAATTTGCGGCGAGAAATTTGATTAAAAAATTCTGTCATAAATATCTCCTGAAAACGTAAATGTTATTTTTTATAGCTATGACAATTCAGGCAAAAAACTTTGTGTTTATTGCATTAATAATGATTAATCAAGCTATATTTGGTCAAGCGATCGCAGCCATTTCATCAATGAAATAGCTACCTATATAAGAACTCGGTTAAATTATTGGCTCTGCTTTTATAGTGTGATGCAGAGGTATCATTCACCTTGTTGAAATCAGTTTACAGCCTTTGAAGCCGAAATTGTTAACTTGGAGTCGGAATTATTAAACAAATATTAGATTGGATGTATAAGTAAAAATTTATCTATTATCCTTAACTATAGGAAGAATTTCTAATATATAAACTCTTATTTATGATGGGTATTATAATTACTTTATGGGTTCCTATTTTCACTTCTTTTGTAACTTAATTTTAGTAGTCATTTGTCATATATAAGTTTTTGTTTATAACAACTATTATGTTATCTCTATAATTTAGGAACGCACTGCGATGAGGGTGAGATGGTAAGGCTGGGAAAGTTGAAGACCTAAGCAAATACCCCAAATAGGTGTATTTATTATCCAGCGATCGCAACTATCTGCCGTTTCCAATACCACGAAGAAACCCCGTCTCTTTAAGCAGCAGCCCTAGTTCTGCGTCACGAAGTTTCGTGTCCTTATTGTTATTTGCCCACATATCAGAAAAGAAGTCTTGCATCAGCGCAATGATGCCACGGTACTTGACGATGCTGGCAACATAAAACTTATCTAACTTCATGACTCCATCAACATGTATCTGCTCAATGTTGTCGAGTAATATAGAGCGCAGTTCATAAGGTTTTAAGCCTTCTTTTATGCCATATTTTTCCATAATCCTGCGTTTATCGTTCTTTGAACATAAATCATACGGCGATCGAATCAGATGACCAAGATTCCGCAGGACTTCTCCGTAGTCATAAAATGTGTTCTGCTTAAAAAAAGACTGTTCATCTTTAGTCAACGTAAAACTCTTGTCAAGTACCAAACCAAAATCGGTCAAATATGTCTGTTTACCGTCGGTGAGAATATTGCGAAAATGTGCGTCAAAGTGGATAATTCCCTTCTTTCTCAAAAAGGTAATCGTCGTGCGTAAGTCATCCAGGGGCTTCTGAAGTTTGTTGGGGTTGTCTCGCAGCCATGTTTCCAGAATATGTGGTATGTATTCTAGAAATAGAACCAACTCATAGTTGGCGATCGCTCTATCTAACATATAATTCCCGGCGTTGGCACTATTGCCCCAGTACTCAACATAATCTTTTAGACGCGACCTATCGACATCCGCACGCCGCCCAGAGAAAGGAATAATCCGATAATGGTACATCAGTGGGAAAGTGGCAATTGCCCCCGACAATACCCAGTTGGTTGTCTTGATATGGGTAACGAGTTCCCGGAAGACCCCAAAACCAGTGGAACCGAAGCCGTAATTACAGTAAGTCGGCAGGTTATAGAGATTTCTGGTGGAGAAGAGATTGTCAAATTCGATGTTTGTAACCGGAACACGTTTTACAAAGACCTTGGATTCCCCAAGGACGATGGTGTGATTCATTCCCCAACCCGTGCTCGACTCATTTGACTCACTATTGTCAAAGAGAGAACGCAATTGTGTATTATCCAACTGAGCGATTTGTGAACTGAGCTTGAAGTACCTCTTCCTTCTAAGTTCTATATGCTTCTTAGGCATTTTCCCCCATCCAGCCACAGCATGAGAAACTGTAAGACTATTCTGATACCAATTCAATCAATGATTGCAACACATCCTTGGGTAAAGACGCGATGAATCGCGCCTCTACAACGCAAACAATTGGGAGTAATTCACGTAGTGTATTCGGCGTTAATCCTCACGTAGTCATAACTCAAATCACAACCCCAAGCTTTACCCACACCATAACCATTGCCAACATTAACGGAGATTAACACCGTATCCTGTTGCAGATAAGTACCCCCTGCTGCTTTTTTCAAATAAGCACTCGCTGCTGAACGGTCAAATTGTAGAGGTTGCCCATTTTCTAACATTAAGAAATTCCCTAGCTTAATTTGCAGATTCTCTTGCTCAAAGGGCACACCTGCACGTCCGGCGGCGGCGGCGATGCGTCCCCAATTGGGGTCACGTCCAAAGATTGCAGATTTAACTAAGGATGAACCAGCGATAGTTTTGGCTATTTGTCGGGCTGAGAGTTCATCATGGGCCCCTGTTACTTCCACTTCAATTAGACAGGTTGCGCCTTCACCATCACGAGCGATCGCTTTGGCTAAATGCTGGCAAACTGCTGTTAACATCGCCTCTAATTTCTCTGCTTCTGCGCCCCATTCTATAATTGCTGGGGTGCGAGATTGACCGTTTGCCAAGGCGATTAAGCTGTCGTTGGTGCTGGTATCACCATCCACGGTAATGGAATTAAAGCTTCTATCAGCTGCCCTTGCTAACATCTGTTGCCAAAGGTGAGGCGAAACTACAGCATCACAAGTAACAAATGCCAGCATGGTTGCCATGTTGGGGTGAATCATGCCGGAACCTTTGGCAATGCCGCCAATTCGTACCGGGCGTTGGCGCAGCCCGCCGGAGGCATCGCTTATAGTTGTCTCTAGGGCAATGGATTTTGTTACCAAGTCTGTAGTGATAATCGCCCCGGCGGCGGCATCCGAACCTGTGTCTGATAATGCTGTTACTACCTTGGGAATCCCGTTTCGCAAAGCATCCATCTTAATTCTTTGACCAATCACACCAGTGGAAGCCAATAATACAGATTCAGATGGAATGTTTAGTGCTTGACCTACTGCCAGAGCAGATTCTAAGGTATCAAGGTAGCCTTGAGTCCCTGTAGCAGCATTTGCTTGTCCGGCGTTGCAGAGGATGGCACGAGCGCTCTGTTTGGCTTGCAAGCGTTGGCGACAATATTCTACGCAGGCAGCTTTAACTTGACTAGTGGTGAACACACCAGCTGCGATCGCTTCCACCTCTGAGAATATCAAAGCTAAATCTGGCAACCCCGAAGGTTTCAACCCTGCGGTAATTCCCGCTGCCTGATACCCTCTTGGTGCTGTGATGCCGCCTGTTATTTTTTGCCAATCTGCCATTATTCTTCCTTACAACTATCAGGTTGGATAGGTCAATTTGTGTTTTGGAAAAGTGCTGAGTGCTGTTAGCGCTAGCGGGGCGTTTAGCCCATACTGAGTTATTAGTTTTCCCCTACTTCCCCATTCCCCAGTCCGTTTGTATTGTGAGTTTATTTGCTGATGGCAATAATAATGCACTAGTTGGCGATTGACATAATTGTTTTTACCTTTCTTATGACGAAAGATAAAAGCAAAAAAGGAGAGCGACCTAAGTAGCTCTTCAGATCATCAGGGTGCATTTACTTAGTACACTCTATCGTTTATGATTTAAGGGTTAATACTTATTTATTGAAATTATTTCTAAGAATCTTATAAGTTTATCCGTAAATACCACAAAAATAAAATAAAAAAGAGAGCCACTTAGGCAGCTCTCCAGATCATCAGGGTGCATCTACTTACCACAGCATAGCATTTTAGGTATGCGGGCTGTCACCAGTTTTTATATAAAGATTTTATGAAGAATCACCGGGAAAATACGTAGTTGGAGATTGGGCACAGGGGAAAGACTTACTGCAATTCCCCTCTGCATCCCTCACTCAACAAACTTGACTTGACAGAGTACTAGCACAGTAGGGCGAAAACCAAGCTACCATTTTAAAACTTGCAAAAGCCTTGATATACAAAACTTTTGACTTTTGACTTCCGCCTTGCGGTACTAGGCGTTCAGTTTCTTCTCGACCAATTCGTTAGTCAGCTTAGGATCAGCACGTTTGCCTGTCTTTTTGAGAACTTGCCCGACAAAGAAGCCTTTGAGGTTGGTGTTACCGTTGCGATACTTTTCTAGTTCTTTGGGATTGGCGGCTATAACTTCATCAACTATGGGTTCCAGTACACTAGGATCGGTGATTAACTCTTGACCGGCAAAGGCTTTCTCAGGAGAAATACCACTGAGCAAATCTGGCAACTTTTCTTTAGCTTGAGCATTGCTAATTTTGCCCGTTTCAATGCGAGTGATGATATCTGCAAGATTGGTGGGAGTCAGGGCGATTTCAGCAATACTAAGTTTTTGCTTATTGAGGTGGGCTGCGATATCTTGAGTAATCCAGTTGGCAGCAGCTTTCGGATTTGCTCCAGATGCGATCGCAGTTTCAAAATATTCGGCTATCGAACGATCTTCTGTTAACACTCGCGCGTCGTAAGCTGAAAGCCCCAACTCACTTTCATAATGATGGCGTTTTTGGGCTGGTAATTCTGGTAGTTCGCTACGCCATTGCTCTAATTGTTGATTTGACACCTCAATTGGTGCTAAATCTGGTTCGGGAAAGTAGCGGTAATCGCTGGAACCTTCTTTCACCCGCATACTACTTGTGCGTTGAGCGCCTTCTTCCCACAGCCGAGTTTCTTGGATAATGCGATCGCCTGCTTCGATGGCAGCGATTTGGCGTTCAATTTCGTAGTCAATTGCTCGTTGGATGGCGCTGAAGGAGTTCATGTTTTTAATTTCTACCTTGGTGCCAAATTCCTTTCGTCCCACCGGACGCACGGAAATGTTGACATCGCAGCGCAGAGATCCTTCTTGCATATTGCCGTCACTCACGCCGAGATACCGCACAATCCGGCGCAACTCTTCGGCATATTCAGCAGCTTCTAGTCCAGAACGCAAGTCAGGTTCCGAGACAATTTCCACTAACGGGATGCCTGCGCGATTGTAATCTACCAGAGAATAGGAAGAACCGGAAAGGCGAGTCTCGTTCCGAGAGGCTTCGCCAACGCTACCGGCATGTACCAATTTTCCAGCATCTTCTTCCATGTGCAGACGCGTTATCCCAATGCGTTTGCGAGTAGGATTGCCCTCAGCATCTACCAACTCAATTTCTAACCAACCATGTTCTGCGATCGGTAGATCGTATTGAGAAATTTGGTAATTTTTGGGTAAGTCAGGATAAAAATACTGTTTACGGTCAAACTTGCTATATTTAGCGATTTGACAATTCAGTGCTAAACCAGCTTTGACGGCGTATTCTAATACTTTTTGATTGAGTACAGGTAAAACCCCAGGTAAACCCATACAAACCGGGTCAATGTTAGTATTTGGGCCAGCACCGAATGCCGTAGAGCTATTAGAGAAAATCTTGGTGTTGGTACTCAGCTGACAATGGGTTTCTAGACCAATAATCGCTTCATACTCAGTTTTTACAGTCGTAGCAGTGGTCATAAGATCAATAATTTGGGCATAATCCTTGTAGTGCTACTATTGTAGCGGCGTATTGAGTTGCTCTAAAGACGGTTATTTGGGTGAGCGATGCTTACTTTTTGAGCTTGAAAAGGGAGATGCACATCTAAGGTGAAGAAAATCTTAATCATTGGTTCTGGAGGTGCTGGTAAATCTACCCTAGCCCGCGAACTGGGAACCATATATTAAAAATAATTGAAAAATTAGACAATAGAGGAAGTAAAATTATGATTGATGTAAAAACAGCAGTGAATGCTGCGTATGAATACCTAAAATCCCTACAAGATATGATGGGATCTTCATTACCAGATTTAAGACTTGAAGAAATAGAACTTTCTGAAGACCAAAGCTTCTGGCTGATTACATTAGGTTTTGATAAACCTGAAAAAAGTCTAAGCAATATTTTTACTACTTCTCGAACATCTGAACGAGTTTATAAATTATTCAAAGTAAATTCTCAAACTGGCGAAGTAGAGGCAATGAAAATTAGAGAAGTATGAAAGATTTGATTGCTTCCCTTGTTCGCCGTTATTCCCAAAAAGGGATTTTAATTGATACAAATATCCTGCTTCTGTTCTTGGTTGGGAACGTCAATAGAGAACGAATAACTAGATTTAATCGAACCCAGCAATTTATACCAGAAGATTATGAGCTTCTGCTAGCATTTATTGCAAGCTTTCAAAAGCTTGTAACAACTCCGAATATTTTGACAGAAGTTAATAGTCTTGCAAATCAACTTGGTGAACCTGAACGTTCTCAGTGCTTTGCAATATTTGCTCAATTTGTTAAAAATGTTGCTCTTTTGGATGAATACTACGTAAAAAGTTTAGATGCTGTTAATACTGATAAATTTATCAAATTCGGACTTACTGACAGTGGAATCCTGACTTTATCTAAAGGGAAGTATCTTGTACTAACTGATGACTTCAAGCTAGCAAGTTATCTTCATAGTGTAGAAGTTGACGTGATTAACTTTAACAATATTCGTATCTTTAACTGGAAGTAAAAATATGAAATTATTTTGGAAGCGTTAATTTCTAGAAATTTATATGCACAAATTAAAAAACGCTTGGGAGTGTTGCCGTGTTTCCACCCCAGGCGTTTTTTATTCTTAACTTGCTCCTCACACACAAATAGACTGTATCACTACTTCTATCAAATGGCAAGTATATTGAGTGACATTTTCAAAACTGCACAAGCAATCCAATTTCTGACAAATTAAAAAGCGCTTGGGAGTGTTGCCGTGTTTCCACCCCAGGCGCTTTTTATTTTTAACTTGCTCCTCACACACGATTAAATAATATCACTAATTTAATCAAAAGGAAAGTAAATTATGTGACACTTTGTAAACTGCACACTTCACGGTCAATAATTCAGTGTAAAAAGTGACGTACACCAGTTAAGACCATCAGCAAACCCAGTTCGTTAGCAGCTTTGATTGAATCTTTATCGCGCAAACTTCCCCCTGGTTGAACAATGGCTGTAATTCCTGCGGCTGCGGCTGTTTTGACTGAATCATCAAAGGGGAAAAATCCATCGCTGGCGAGAGTTGCACCTTTGGCTTTTTCTTGAGCTTGTTCTAGAGCTATTTTAACTGAGCCAACGCGGTTCATTTGACCAGCACCTACTCCTAGTGTAGTGCGATCGCTAGTTACAACAATGGCATTCGATTTTACATGTTTGCAAATTTTCCAAGCAAACAGCAATTCTGCTAATTCGTCGGTGGTGGGTTGACGTTCGGTGACTATTTGCCATTGACTGGTATCAGCAATGATGTCATCGCTAGTTTGGACAAGGAAACCACCTGCGATCGCTTTCACTGTATCCTTAGGTCCACTGCTCAAATCAGCTAGAGTCAAAACCCGCACGTTAGATTTCTTGGCAAGGATTTCTTGAGCTTCGGCTTCACAACTTGGTGCAACCACGCATTCTAAAAATGTTTTGGTTAACTCGCTAGCTGTAGCCGCATCAATCGGACGGTTGAGTGCGACAATTCCACCAAAAGCAGAAGTAGAATCAGCATTGAAAGCTTTTTGGTATGCTTCTGAAATACTACTTCCTAGTGCTGTACCACAGGGATTTGTATGTTTGATAATCGTTGCTGCTGGAGTATCAGTGAACTCAGCAATAATTCGGCGTGCGGCTTCTAAATCAACTAAGTTATTGTAACTAAGTTCTTTGCCTTGGAGTTTTGTAGCGGCTGCCCATCCAGTTGGAGTAGTACCAGTTTGATACCAGGTAGCGGGTTGATGGGGGTTCTCGCCGTAACGCAGAGATTGCAATTGTGTGCCGCTAAGGGTATATTGCTGTGCTTCTGCGAGATAAGATGCGATCGCGCGATCGTAGCTAGCAGTATGCGAAAATCCTTTTAATGCCGCCTTTTGCCGAAACTCTAGGGATGCTTGTCCGTTATTTTGCCGTAATTCCTGTAAATACTCGTCATACTGTGCCGGATCGCATAATACAGCGAGATGGGCGAAGTTTTTCGATGATGCCCGCAGCATAGCAGGGCCACCGATATCTATTTGTTCAACAGCTTGGGATAATGTTACCCCTGATTTAGCGATCGTTTCCTCAAAAGGATATAGATTCACTACCACTAAATCAATCGGGCGAATTTGATTATTTTCTAAATCTGTAATATCTTGGGGAACATCTCGCCGCGCCAAAATTCCGCCATGAATTCGGGGATGTAAGGTTTTGACTCGACCACCTAAAATTTCTGGTGAACCTGTATAATCTGCAACTTTGGTAACAGGGAGTCCCGCATCTTTGAGTGCTTGGGCTGTTCCCCCACTGCTGATTAAATCAAAGTCGAATTCTTCAACCAAGCTACGGGCTAGGTCAATTAAACCAGTTTTGTTAGATACACTCAGCAGGGCTAGACGCGCCATTGATCAATTCCTTAAAAGTAGGCTAGAAGCGAAGGATCTCAAGTTTTGCATAAGCCTTGCTTCACTTCAAGACCATGAGGAATAATATTGACTCGTGTAATTATATATGCTTACCTTTCCCAGAGTCAGCACTGTTGAAAATGCTGGAAATAAGGACTAAGTAGGCTTAATCTCTAATATTTGCGATCGCCTAAACTAAAAGTAAGCATCTTTTACCCAAATAACACCTATGGTTCAGTCTTATAATCAACGCCTAACCCTAGAAGAATTTCTCGCACTTCCCGAAGGAGATATTACATACGAGTTTGTTAATGGTGAAGCTGTACCCAAGTATAAAGATAATGAAATGTCACCAAAATTTTTTCATGGCTCGACTACTGGTGCTTTATTTATACTATTGTCTGCATGGGCACAAGCAAAAGGTCGGGTTGTGATTGAATGGGCAATTAAACTAACACGAAATCAACAAGATTGGATGCCTGTAGCCGATCTGACCTATATTTCTCATAACCGTCTTCCTGCTGATTGGCTATTAGACGAAGCTTGTCCTGTCGCACCTGAATTAGTTATCGAAATCATTTCACCTGGTCAAACTTTTGGTGAAATTGCAGAAATTGCGACTGATTATCTGAAAGCTGGCGTTTCTCGTGTTTGGGTGGTTGATACAAAAGCTAGAACTGTAACTGTATTTGCGCCATCTTCCTTGCTGATTACTTATCGATCTCATCAAATAATTACTGATAATTTACTACCAGAATTGGAAATTACCCCTCACGCAATCTTTCAACAAGCTGGATTAAATCCCTAAAGTTTGATTAGGAATGAGAATAATCTAAAGTATTGCTAATGAAAAAACAATTGATAACCTGAATATTCAAAATAAAACTATCTGTCCACCAATTTTAATTTCTCCTGTTTGCGATCGCTCAAAACCAGCAATCATTCAAAACAGCGTAGTTTTACCACAACCAGATGGGCCGAGCAATCCCAATATATCTCCTTGTTGCATCTAAATTCTTACCAGAAACTTTTCGCAATAAGCTTGATATTCTCAACCTCTACCATTAACGTGTACTGGTAAGCAAGAAAATTTCTTAAAAAATTTAGATTTTTCCTACTCGTACCATGATGATGTGGGCATTCTTTAGACAAGCAGCAAATACCGCTAAATACTAAGTCTGTTTGAAGAGATAGGATCTATATACAAAAGTAGAATTTTAGGAGTAAACCTCTGTCTTTACAAGCTATCACTGTCAAGAAAGAAACTTCTCAACCCCCCGCAGGCTTAATTGTCACTTTGCATGGGTGGGGAGCTAATGCTGAGGATGTAGCATCTTTGTTACCCTTGCTCAACTTACCTGATTACCAGTTTGTATTACCCAATGCACCTTTTCCTTATCCCTATTCCCCTGTAGGGAGGGCATGGTACGACCTGCGGGTGGAGAATATGTATCAAGGATTGGTAGAAAGTCGGCAACTGCTAATAGATTTTTTGCAATCTTTAGAAAGTAGCACTGGCGTACCTTTGTCACGCACCATTTTAAGTGGATTTTCTCAAGGCGGGGCAATGACTTTAGATGTCGGATCAAAATTGCCGCTAGCAGGTTTAGCTGTCATGAGTGGGTATTTACACCCTGATGCAGTAATGGCAAATCAAAGAGGGATTTCGCCGATTTTAATCAGCCACGGGAGATATGATGAAGTTGTACCCCTGCAAGCTGCTGTGAAGGCACGAGAAACTCTAAAGTCTCTAGGAGTCGCGGTAGAATACCATGAATTTGACATGGGGCATGATATAAATCCACAAACGTTAGAGGTGCTACGGAATTTCGTTGTAAATTTAATTAGCTAGTCAGGATTACGAATTTTTTATAAATTCTGGTATAAATGCTGAAAATTTTCACGAAATCAATGACCTCTAATGAGTAATATATATAGGGTGGCTGCGTTCAGCGCAACTTAACCCATGCTGAAGGCGAGTGCTGCATAAGGGAGGGGCGAGCATTATGACAACTCTAAGCATTTCCAGGAAAGAAATTGCTGCCATGACTGCGGCAGAAGTAGAAGAACTGGCTACACGTCTCGATCTAGATAATTATAGTAATGCTTTTGAGGGTTTAAATGATTGGCATCTATTGCGAGCGATCGCATTTCAGCGTCCAGAGTTAGTTGAACCCTATATCTACCTCTTAGACTTGGAACCCTACGATGAAGCGTAGTTGAGGTGGGAGAGACGCGATTAATCGCGTCTGTACAGGAGTTAGGAGTGAGGAGTTAGGAGTTGAAAATTAATATTCGTAACTACTTGCTCCTAAATTACTACTTACTCCTAACTTTTTAGTATGACTAATCCAAAATTGAACAGGGTTCTAATTGGTGTAGGTGGCGGTATCGCCGCCTACAAAATCTGCGAATTGGTTTCAACGCTGTTTAAAACTGGGGTGGAAGTCCGAGTCATCCTTACCCGTTCGGCGCAAGAATTTATCACACCTCTGACAATAGCCACCCTATCTCGTCATCCCGCCTACACAGATGATGATTTCTGGAAACCAACTCATTCTCGTCCGTTGCATATTGAGTTGGGTGAATGGGCAGATGTTATGGTAATTGCGCCCTTGACAGCTAATACATTAGCAAAGCTAGCCTACGGGATGGCTGATAATTTACTCACAAATACCGTACTCGCTTCTACTTGTCCCGTGCTGTTAGCACCCGCAATGAATACGGATATGTGGGAACAGCTATCAGTGCAGCGAAATTGGCAACAGCTATTGATAGATAGCCGATATCATGGGATGAATACAGCATCAGGATTGTTAGCGTGCGATCGCATCGGTGCTGGTAGATTAGCAGAACCTCCAGAAATTTTGGCTCACATCCAATCGTTGTTACACACTCAAGGCAAACGAGATTTAGCAGGTAAACGAGTATTAGTTAGCGCTGGGGGAACGCGAGAGTATCTTGACCCAGTGAGGTTTATTGGTAATCCTTCTACAGGTAAAATGGGATTGGCACTAGCCCAAGCGGCACTTCACCGAGGCGCAAAAGTCACCTTAGTATATGCCCCAGCTAATTGGGAAATTCCATTAGGAGTGCAAGCAATTCCCGTTGTTAGTGCAGAGCAAATGCACCACGCCATGCTGGAATATTTAGCTAGCGCTGATATCATTGTCATGTCAGCAGCCGTGGCAGATGTGAAGCCCAGAGATTATAGTACAGAAAAATTGCCTAAGCGATCGCTTCCCCAAGCTTTACCCTTAGAAGCCGTACCGGATATAGTCGCCAAATTAGCAGAACTCAAACAGTCGCATCAGATATTAGTTGGCTTTGCTGCACAAACTGGAGATATTGTCAATCCTGCGTTAGAAAAATTACAGAATAAAAAATTAGATGCGATCGTTGCTAATCCCATCGATCAGCCGGATAGTGGTTTTGGCAGTGATAATAATCAAGCGATATTTTTAGATATACAAGGGCGGCAAGTAGAAATTGCACCTTGTTCTAAATTAGAAATGGCGCATCAATTATTTGATTTTCTCATCGGCGAATTTTAGATTTGAAATTTTGCCAAAAGTAGAGACGTTGCAATGCAAAGTCTCTACTTTTAGACCCATCCTAAAAAAATCGGCAAAATCATTCTGCTTTCTCTGCAATGCCAGAAAATGAAACAGTCCTGTTTTTGAGAAGAGAGTTAGCTTTAGGCTTCTGAGGACTCTTTTATGAACTCACTGTATTGCTGGTCAGAGAGTAAAGCATTAAGCGCAGAGGAATCGCTAAACTTGATTTTTACCAACCAAGCGTCGCCATAGGGGTCGGTATTTACTAGTTCGGGGTCATCAGAAACTTCTTGGTTGACCTCTACAATCTCTCCTTTTAGGGGAGTATAGAACTCTGCTACTGCTTTAACCGATTCGATAGTACCTAATTCATCATTCTGGTCAAAAACCTCGCCAACCTTTGGGAATTGTACGAATACAACATCACCAAGCTGCCTCTGTGCAAAATCAGTAACGCCTATTGTAGCAATGTTGCCTTCAACCCGAACCCATTCGTGATCCTTAGTATATTTCAGGTTGTTAGGAATGTTCGCGAAGGCTAGTTGGAGAATGCCAGTTAGCCAAGACTGATTGCTTTGTGGCTGGTTGGTCTGTACAGGTAGCGCCTGAGCGATCGCTTCACTCGCTGCTGGCCAGAATAAATTGGTGACAAACAAAGTCACAGCCAGTACCAGAGTAATCGCGGAACGGAGCGCGTACTGACATATCATTTTTATGAAATTCATGAACAAATTTTTCCTTATAATTCTGAAATAAAAGCATTATCAAATACTGATATTAGAATGTCAATATATTTCCAAAGTCCGGAACCTATGAGACAACTAGCAACCGAGCCACCATCCACCTGGCGTTTCATCCCAATGCTTCAGACATCAGGAGGAGTACAAATGGCGATCGATGCTTGGTTGTTCAACCAATGTGAAAAGGGACAGCACCCGCCTACCCTGCGTTTTTATACCTGGTATCCCCATGCTCTCTCCTTGGGACATCTGCAAAAACAATGGCCTGCCCAGTGGCATAATCTGATTTACCAGGGACAGGCACTCGATCTAGTTCGTCGTCCAACGGGAGGTAGAGCTGTTCTGCACCAAGGAAACTTAACTTATGCCCTGATTACCTCAGCTAGTACTGCAAAAAGCTGGGGTACCTATGAAAACATCTGTAACTTTTTGATCCAAGGCTGGCAAACCTTGGGTATTGAGTTAAATTATGGTTCTGCTGGACGAGGTTACATTCACAATCCCAGTTGCTTCAACACAGCAACAGCGGCTGACTTAGTTACTGCCGATGGAAGTAAATTCATTGGTAGCGCCCAACGCAAGGGAAGAAACACCATTCTTCAACACGGCTCGATGATTTTGTCTACAGACAAAGGTTTATTTCAGGAAATCTTTGAACAACCTGCTCCGTGGAATATCTCACTCTGCAACACACAAGAAGAAGAAGATAGTTGGATTGCAAAGATTGTGGAGACATTGACAGAAACGGCAAAACAGTACTTTGGCATAGAACTAGTTACCCAACCATTCACCGATCTCGAATGGCAAGATATTCTCAAATTGCGATCGCTGTATGAAGTGCGTTAGCGTAGCTCACCGTAGGTATCGCCTCTTCCAAAACTTTAAGTTATGTAGAAAGTAGGAATAGTGTGACTGAAATAGAGATATAAAGCAGCGATTAGGAAAGGAAACTACTACTTTGAATTGGGTATAACCCGTATGCTCTATAGCTTTAAGTCACTTTTTTAGATTTTACAATATAAGTAAGACATAAAAATAAAGCTTCAATTATATGAAAATACTCTCATCAGAGCTAGTCCATTTGGGATTTGGCAAATATGTGCGTTCTGACCAAGTGACAGCAGTTATACCAATAGAAGAGGAGCGAGGCCCAGGGCGACGAACCTTTGTTCACGTTCAAGGGCAAAACGATCCAATTATCGCCTCTCGCGCTGAAGATACCATCGTGCGTGATTTAGTACAAGAACCACGCGAAGTTACCCAAGCCCGTCAGCAGCAGGAAATTCTTCAAGATTTATTGGTTAATTTAGCCAATGTTAATTCCACTGTGCGCCGAATTAACCGTGATGAAGGCAGTTTGGATCTTGATTTGTTAGAGCGACGAATTAAGCAAGTCCTGGAAAATTAATTGCAGAAATCAGCAAACTAAGGAATGCGGATTAAATAAAATCCAGAATTATGCCACCTGTGGTTTAGCGGTGTAATTCCATTGCGGCAAATA
>NZ_JAVRBN020000068.1:0-23508 GCF_034531305.2 Nostoc sp. ChiQUE02 | reverse complement strand
TCCGAAGGTTTTGGTGCGTTAGCCTACGGCATAACACACCCTACGTGTATTTCAAAAATCAAATACTAGTCCTATATATATTATCGATATAACTAAAATATTGGGAAAATGCAGATATCACCCATGAATGGGTAAAACAGGAAAAGATACTTGCAGATATGAAAAAATATGCTTGATTCTGCCAAAAATATTGATCGTACGATATGATTTCTAGATGGTTTGCAAATTCCGCCCTAAACATTTGGGTTAATTCCCAAAATGGGCGGTATTTCTTGTCACTAGCAAGGGTGTTAGCGTCAGGTTAGTCCTTGCAGCTGCCCTCAGAACAAGTTTGTGCAATCAAAAAATCCCGTACAATATCTATCTACTGGCAGTAGCAGAAATTTCATCCTGGAGAAAACCGAGAACGAGGTGATTTTTGCAGTGGTTCTGTAGTATTTTTGGTGCAAGTCTGTCTTAGAGATCACACGATGAAACAGCTCCTCAAACAAGTATTTAACAATCAAAAACACCTCATCCAGCTAATTCTACCTTTGGTGACGGTTATCTTAACAGCCTCGCTGTTTGCCGCACCTGCTTTAGCCACAGGGGTGTATCAATTACCCAACCTGACAGCAGGGAATGACACCTGGGTTTTAGATCAAGCTGAAGTCATCAGCCGTCTGAATGAAGGTAAGATTAGCAGCGCTTTAGAGGATTTGGCAAAGCAAACAGATAAAGAAGTCAGAATTGTTACTGTTCGCCGCCTTGACTACGGTGAAACACCGGAAAGCTTTACCAAAGAACTGTTTGAAAAATGGTTTCCCACAAAAGAAGCCCAAGCTAATCAAACCTTATTAGTTATTGATACAGTTACCAACGGTACCGCCATTATTGCTGGGGATCAAGTCAAGCCTTTGCTCACTGACTCTATTGCCGAGAGTGTAGCTACTGAAACAGTAAGTGTGCCGTTACGGAATGGTAACAAATACAATCAGGCATTTCTAGATGCAAGCGATCGCCTTGTCGCTGTCCTCTCCGGCAAAGCCGATCCAGGGCCACCCCAAATCACTGACAATGTACAGGTAGAAGGAACCTACAAGAAAGCAGAAGAAACCAACCAAAGTAACGCTACTGCTTGGGTAGTAGGATTATTAATTGCCGCCACCGTTATCCCAATGGCGACCTACTACATCTATCAGATAAATCAGCCGTCATCTGATGGGTAATGGCAAAGTTAGGAGTTAAGAGTTATGAATTTCTAACTCTTAACTTTTAACTCCTCACTCCTAACTTTAATCTTGAACATACTCTTGCCCTGTAACTAAAGCCACCTCAGCCCGAACAAATTCTCGACCCAAATAAGCTGCATGATCTAATTGAGTTACAGGAGAGGGCTGAGTTTCTTCAAAAATCTTCACGCAAAGTTCTTTCGCCGTCCTCGCACTAAAAACTGTCGTGTGAGTTCGTTCCACCTTTTTTCGTGCCGGAATTACTTTTCCCGTTTCTGGATCGACAGCTAAACCACGCTCATCAATCACATTTGTAAAATGCTTGGCATATATTAACCCTGCATCTCGATCCAAATAAATAATAAAATATCCACCGGGATCGAGGTCAATATGACGCTGGGAAAGTTTATCATCAATTGCGGCTAAATCTTCAAGTATCAAATCCATAAGCATTATAAAAAGAAATTTTCTTTTTTCAGGGTTTTTACACTCTATATCAAGTGTAATTCGTCGTTCACCCTCTGCCCTGGCAAACTTTTAAGAATCTCGGTTACTAAATGGCAACTCTGCATTAATTGCCTCAATCTCTTGCTGTTCGAGTTGATTCACCTCCTTAATATAGGGACGGATAATTTGTCCTAAACGATTATTGTAAAAGCGGTGCAGACTGTGATTGGGCATAGCAGGGAAACCGCGTCGTTTTTTGTGGCGTCCACCTGCACCAGGGTCAAAAAGTTGGATATTGTTAGCGATCGCCCACTCAATCGGCGCATAATAGCAAGCATCAAAATGTAAGCAATCTATTTCTTGAAAACTCCCCCAATAGCGTCCATAGAGTTTGTCACCTTTAAACAAACAAAAAGACATTCCTAAAGGATGAGAATTATCTTCCTCGCTATATGCGGCAAAAAACAGGACTCGATGGCGATAATCGGCGTGTAGCTGTTCAAAAAATCGCTGTGTGAGATACTTGCTACCCCACCAGCCAAACTTATCACAGGTGTCAGCATAAAACTGGTACATCGAAGGAAATAAAGAGTAGGGAATTTCATCACCACTCAGCGGTTGCAATCGTAAACCGGCTTTTTCCACAGCTTTGCGTTCCCGCTTGATATTGCGGCGCTGATTAGCATTAAACACTTTCAAGTAGTCATCAAAAGTTTTAAAACCAGCATTTTCCCAGACGTAGCTGTGGTGCAGCCAAGTTGTAAAGCCATGCCGTTCCAGCATTGGACGCCATTCGGGATCAACATAAAGAAAATGACACCCAGAAATTCGATTTTTGGAGCAAAAAGTGTCAATCTCATGAACTATTATCGCTGTGATTTCATCCTCATCTTCTCCTGGGGCAATTAAGAACCGATAGCCTTCAGCAGGAGTAAATGGTGTCATTCCCAGCAATTTGGGATAATACTGGACTCCGATGCGATCGGCTAACTCTGCCCATTGGTGATCGAAAACAAATTCACCAGAACTATGTCCTTTAAGATAAAGTGGCGCAGCAGCAATCAACGTTCTATCTCGCCACAATGTCAAGTGATTTGGCAACCAACCGGTTTTAGCCGTAGCACTCTGGGAGGTTTCGAGATTGTTCAGCCACTCCCATTCTAAAAATGGCGTTTTGAGTGGCATTGCCAAAGCATTCCAGGCATTTTGGGGTACTTCAGCGATTTTGTTCGTCCAAACGACAGAATAGCGAGGCTTAAGTTGTTCCACCATATTAGGGGAGTAGGAGTGGGGACTGGAGAAGAAGCAGGGGAGCAGGGAGCAGGGAGCAAGGGAGAAGAGTTTTCCCTTCTGCCCCTCTTTTCAATCCCCAATAACTTTACTTAGCGTAATCTAATCTGCTGGTCGTTGCAGGCGATAGTGCAAAAACACTTCTTGCTCAACTGTATGAACTTCTAGAAGTTGCAACTTAGGAGCTAAATCGGGTAAAAATCCTTTCCCTTCGACCGGTGTGGGTGCAGTATTACCACCTAAAATCAGCGGACAGACAGTCAGCCATAATTCATCAATTAAATCTAATGCCAGTAAAGAAGCGACTAATTCACCCCCACCCAAGACCACCAAGCGTGTTATATGTAGAGTGGCTAGATGCTTCAAGGCTGCGAGAATATCAATTTCTCGCGTTGGTGTTTCAAAAACCAGAATCTGCTCAAATTCTGGAGGGCACTCCTCTGCTTTGGTTCCCAGAGTTGAGGGAAGCGTCTGTAAGCGTCCTTTCCATGAAAGTGCTCCCGCTGTTGTCGTGAGTAACCACCGTCTAACTGGTTGCTTAAAAAAGTGAATTTCCGGATTGAGGTTTGCAGAGTGTGTAGTCACTATATGAACTGGCTGCCGAGGCTTCCCTTCTTGTACCCGAAGTTCCACTAGAGTTGGATCTAATACAGTAAGTGTTGTTCCATAAGCCCGGAGAGTACCAGCACCGAATAAAACCGCATCAGAGGCAGCGATTTGTTTTTCTAAGTGTGCTTTATCAACCCTTGAGCCAAACCGAGCAGGCGATCGCCTAAAATCTGCTATTTTGCCATCTGCACTCATTGCTAAAACAACTGTAGTATGAGGACGATGTTGCAACATTAGATTGATTTGATAGTTTGAATATTTTCTTGGCTAGTGTGTAGATTCTCAAAAAATACATGCCTGCAAGTGACTATTTTATAATTTCACCACTGTATTTATATGCAACAAAAATCGCTTTCACATCTGGCATATATGACTTTTGGTATACCACGTTTCTTTTTGAATTATAGCAATTTGTTATTTTTAAACATTGAAAATAAAATTCTGATAATTTAATAAAATGTCTCATCTAGCTCGTTTAATTACATATCTTTGCTGTTGTGGTTTGCGGATGCAAAGTGAGACGCTCAATGACTAATTCTCGCCAATCTTCCTTTCGTCGAATTTTAGTAACGAGAATATTGCTGCTGTTCGTCCCAGTTTTACTTATAGGCGAGATTGTTGCCTTGAATAAGGCACGTTCTAGCATATTGGGAACTGCACGTCAAAATCTAACAGAAAGCGCCATCAGCAAAGGGGAGAGAATTGGAGATGCGATCGCTATCCTAAAAGCTAATTTGCTGAGTGTAAGTAAAACAACAGTAATTCCGTCGGGTTCGCCCATACAAGAGCACGAAATTCTTACGCAGTTAAGGCAACAACTTCCAGCCAGTATTGAGTGCATCCAATTAACGAATCTCCTCAACCAGAAAATAATTGCCAGTAGCTGTGGGGATCAAGCAATTGGAGAATTGATATTACCTTTTCCTGGTGACGGAATTGATGTCAAAGCAATCTTCCCGCCAAACGCAGGAATGACTGGTAAAAGAAATACACAAAATCAACTGCGATTAGTATTATCTGCACCAGTGTCCGATAGCCGAAGAAATTTAGTTTACGGCTTAAGTATTCAGTCTGCATTATACCAACAGACCAGAAATCCGCCGGGATCGCTCACAGGCGCTATGGTAGTGATTGCTGAAGATGGGACAATTTTGGCACACCCATTCACTGACTGGGTGGGAACTAATATTAATCAGCACCCAAACGCTTCCCAACTCAAGAGCATAATTAAAAATGCTATTACAGGACGAAACGATTCGGTAAATTTGTTTTTTACACAGGGGAAAGAATTAGTCGCTGGCTATACAGCTATTGCAAATCCACTCAGCCAACAGCAACAGCAAAAATGGATAGTCTTAGCTGTTACTAGTGTCGATAATGCACTTTTTGGTTTAGAGGAAATTAAACTAATTCTCATCGTTTTGACAGTTGGTTTGATTGGTGCAAGTTTGTTAGCATCCCTATATCTAGCTCCTTACTTGGCACGTCCTGTAGAAGAATTGCGAGACTACGCTCTCAATATTCACTCTCACCACGCTGCACAACCAGTTCCGCACAATTTCCAAATTCGGGAATTCAATCAACTGGCCCAAGCATTAGACCAAATGGTAGAACGGCTCAAAGCTGGGGCAGAAGAACTAGAAATAGCTTGGAAAGAAGCAAAAACTGCTAACCAGATTAAAAGCCAGTTTTTGGCTACGACTTCTCATGAATTGAGAAACCCATTACATACTATTATTAACTGCATTCGCGTGGTTGAAGATGGCTTATGTGATAGCCGCGAAGAAGAAATGGACTTCCTCAAACGTGCCAATGAAACAACGATTCACTTGTTAAATATTATTAATGATTTACTGGATATTTCTAAAATCGAAGCAGGTAAGCTTTCTGTAATTACCACACCTCTTGACCTCCGACAACTATTGCTAGAGGTGATTAATTTACAATCAGTTAATGTTCAACAAAAGGGCTTGCAATTGAAATGCGAGTTAGCTCCTCAAGCAATACCAATTAAGGCAGACGCAGCAAAACTGAAGCAGGTGCTAATTAATGTTATCGGCAACGCCACTAAGTTCACCGACACAGGAAGCATCACCATTGCTACAGAAATTCAACATAGTAATGGTACATCTCAAGTAGTGGTTGCTGTCAAAGATACAGGTATAGGCATTGATCCCACTCAACAGCACAAACTATTTCGCCCCTTTGTGATGGTGAATGGCACAACCACCCGCCAGTTTGAAGGTACTGGACTGGGACTAGCAATTTCACGAAACTTAATCGAACTCATGGGAGGTAGCATTACTCTTGAAAGTACGGGACTTCATCAAGGTACGACACTGAAGATTACCTTACCCTTGATTGATATCTCGCTGTTACCTGTTGTCAAGAAAGATGAAAATGTAGGGGATCTTGGATTTTCCTCTGGGAATAAGGGGGCAAAAGCAAGCCAATACTCTAGCCTACAGGAGTCTGGGGGAAGTACCTCTTTGAAGATTAACAAATCTGTAAAAGCTGGTGTAGACAAAGAGAAGTCAATGAAGTTCCAGGTGTTACTTGGGAATGAGACTTACGAGATTAGTCTTTCGCCGCAGCAAACTATCTTGGTAAGTCTTCCAAAAACAGAAGTTTATGCGAATGGGACTTCTGAAAGGTAACCTTTGCTAGACTCTAATTCAAAAAAAGAAATTTGAATTTTCCTGAAGATTAAGGTTGAGAGTGCTTGTCAAGAAAAACAGGTTGGCCGCCTTGCTCAAGAGATACTGTTAGAGCAGCAAGAATTTCTACTAACTCAGTGCCTACCCAGCCGGACGAAACCTCTGAGGAAGTATTGTTAAGAATAGAGACAACAAAGCAGGAGCAAACCCGCCCCAATGGTTCCCCTGGCTCTAATTCCAGCACTATCTGCCTTTGATTCACAGGAATAAATTGATTGCCCTGCTGCTCAAACTCCCCATGTAACAGGGTGAGAGGTGACGATCGCGACATTTCATCAAAAATCAAGCTACCAAGGCTACCGACAATCCCCAGCCGTCGCTGCTTATCAGGATTCAGCCAGCACAAGTGAATATAAGCTTGAAAGCCATCTGGGTATGTTAGTGTTAGCCATACTAAATCAGCCAAACCTTGAGATGGAGAGTGATTCCCTTGTCCCTGTAGCCACACCGTACCTGTTGCTTGTACTTTCACAGGAATCTGACCCAGCCAAGCGTTAAAGATAGCAATATCGTGAATAGCTAAGTCCCAGAGCGCATCAACATCTTGGCGCACAGGCCCCAAATGGGTGCGGGTGGCGTAGCCATAGCGTAAATCACCTAATTTACCCGCCTGTACTACAGTTTTTCCTCGCTCAACTGCTGGGTGAAATAAATAAGTGTGGTCAACCATTAGTATCAAATGATGCTGCTCTGCTAACTGGCAAAGTTCGCGACATTCTACGCGATCGAGAGTTAGCGGTTTTTCAGCTAAAACATGGTATCCCTGTTGGAGAGCATCTTTAATTAAAGGATAGTGGGTGGTAGCCGGAGTTGCGATCGCCACCCCTGTCAACCCTGGCACTTTCTTCAAATCTTCCCATTGGGTTGTTAATACTACATCATCATCTAAATTAAACTGCTGTTTGACCGCCGCCAATCGTTCTGGATGGGGATCTACTACAGCAACTACATCTACTTGGGGATGTGCTAAGAAATTCCGCAGCAGATGCACTCCCCAACGCCCAACTCCGATAACAGCAATTTTAATTTGGTTTGTCATTTGTTATTTGTCATTTGTCACTTGTACTGAGCGGAGCCGTAAAGCCTGCGGCATAGCTACGCTTCGGGCGCAGCCTCTCGTAGAGAAGTATTTGTCATTTGTCATTAGTTATTAGTCATTTGTATATAAAGGACTAGAACACCAATTCAGGAATCCTCGAAGAACCTCTCCCCCAACCCCTCTCCGAAACGGAGAGGGGAGTTTGGCTCCCCCTTCCCTAGCAGGGAAGGGGGCTAGGGGGTTAGGTTCTTGATTACTGAATCGATGCTCTAGGGACAAATGACTACTGACAACCAACTGATTATCAGTTTATCAGCCTTATTTTTGCTTCAGTGGTTTTCCGGTTTAGGGATTGCTAAAAAAGCTACCTTAGCTGCGGCTTGTTCGGCAGTTTTGATCGAGCGTCCCTTACCTTCTCCGAGTTTGTTTCCGTGCAACCACACTTCAGCCATGAAACGTTCTTGATTACGGTGCGGTTGAGTGACTTCCACAACTCGATATTCTGGTAAAACTTTAAATTGTGCCTGAGTCCATTCTTGGAGAGCAGCTTTGTAATTAAGTCTGGCAGGATCGAGGCGAATTTCTGTTGTTAGTTCTTGGAAGTGGGGATCTAGCCAAGAGCGGATCAGTTCCAGATTTTGAGTACTTAAGTAAAGCGCACCCAGAACTGCTTCAAAAGCATCTGCCAGTCGTGACTCTTGACCAACTTTATCAGCGGTAGCACTACCAGCGACTAGTAAGTATAACTCCAAACCATAAACTCTTGCC
Organism: Nostoc sp. ChiQUE02; assembly: GCF_034531305.2. Lineage (NCBI taxonomy): Bacteria > Bacillati > Cyanobacteriota > Cyanophyceae > Nostocales > Nostocaceae > Nostoc > Nostoc sp. ChiQUE02. Next base: position 15,427 of record NZ_JAVRBN020000068.1, on the reverse strand, counting down.
AATTGGGCGAGGATGCGATCGCTCACCAATACCGAACGAATTGCCGCAAAATCCCCTACTGGACAATCGGGATAATTTTCCCATAACACAACAGCCGACACCAGCCGCACCACTGCATCGCCAACAAACTCCAACTGTTCATAATTTGCCGATTCAGAAACAGTGGGATGAGTTAGCGCTAAATCCAGCAGTTCCCACTTTATAGGTGCCTCTAACGACAAACCTAATTTTTGGACTAAACTTTCGAGCTGCCGCTGACGGCGTGGATAGGGAAGAGGCATTACATGACAAGGGGAAGGGGGCAGGGGGACTTGGGGCCCCCACGGAGTGGGGATTGGGGGAGAGGGGGCAGGCTTGCCGTGAGCGTAGCCGAACGGGGGCAGGGGAAAAATACTAACTTCTGACTCCGAACTCTTAACTCCTGTACAGACGCGATTAATCGCGTCTCTTCTAACTCAGCACTCAGCACTAAAAAAAGGGGGGAGAGAGCAGGACATAAGCCGGGTTCTGTTCTCTTGCGAGGGCAGTTATCTATCTGGGACGCCTGTTACCAGACGCCTCTAGCGGCTCTCGTTGAGCGGAACTGGTAAAAGACCAACCGTAGTTCCTATCGCCTTGCTCCCAACCGGGGTTTACCGAGCCAGCACCTCTCGATACTGCTGGTGCGCTCTTACCGCACCTTTGCACCCTTACCAGATCAATTAAAAATGTAAAATTAAAAATTAAAAATTATTCATTTTAGATTTTTAATTTTTAATTTTTAATTAATCTGGCGGTATCTTTCTGTGGCACTATCCTCACGATCACTCGCACTGGACGTTATCCAGCAAGTTTGGTCTTTCGGGAGTCCGGACTTTCCTCAAACCAGTGACTATGACTGATCTGCAACCACCTGCGCCTACTCTCTCCTTAGATCCAGTGTAATCTTGGATGGCATAGTCTGTCTGGTTGCTATTGCTTTTTTTTATTCCAAGGTAAAGCGTAAGTCCAAGGTAGTTTCCTGACTGTGAAAGGACAATTGATAATGCTAATGGGAGGAAAATCACGACCTGGGGCTAGACCTAAACGCACCTCAGATACTCTGAGTACCAGTTGTAGGGAAAAGTCCAACTCCTTTCTTCTGTTAATAAAGTCGTTGTACAACTTTTTTTGCCCTTTTTGCAGCCCGTTGATATCAATTAGTGGTTTTTTGGCTGAATAGGTTCCAGCTTCTTTATCGCGCTCGAAGACATCTTCTGCTGTCACCGTTTCAGAAAGTGTTTTCTTAGGGGCAATCAGGCTAGGACTTTGGGGTACTGCTAAGTCGCGGGTTAAGTCTGGTGATTTGCGAATCACGCGGCGCGATTGCTTGCTATGTTCAACTACTAAAGAACTGTTGTCCCAGTCAACGTATACGGCAATATTTTCAGATTTATTTTCAATACTAATTCCTAAATCTTTCAGATCGTCAATTGGGTATGAGGGTTTGAGTTTAAAGGAAATTCCAATTTTATCGTCGAGATTTTGTTCTTTGAGTTGCTCATCAACGATTCCTTTTTTAAACTCAAACTTAATTTGGTCGTCTATGGATTCAACCATGCGGTTAAAAACATAGGAAACACCGATAATATAAATCGTCAAAACTACTAAATTCTGGTCGCTACTCCTCATAACTCAGAATCTTAACTCCCGGTGCTAATGAATGTATATTGGACTCATCGCTCATCTGCAATTTTTAATTGCGCTTGATTGTTACAGAATTTTGCAGCCAGCCTCGTCGCCAAAAAAAGAATAGCAAACTAAGTGCGATCGCTCCCATTATTGCCAAGCAAATTGGGTAACCCCAATACCAATTCAATTCAGGCATATTATATGGCGATTTATCAGTATTGAAATTCATACCATATATTCCTGCAACAAAAGTCAGTGGGATAAATATTGATGAAACCACCGTTAGCACCTTCATGATTTCATTCATTTTGTTGCTGACTGCCGAAAGGTACACATCCATTAATCCAGATGCTAGTTCTCGGTAAGTTTCTACCATATCCATCACTTGCACCGTATGGTCATAACAATCTCGCAAGTAGATTCGTACTTCTTCGCCAATCAGTTCGCTGCCATCTCGAATCAAAGAATTAATTGCATCTCGCTGGGGCCAGATAGCACGACGTAGTTGCAATAATTCTCGCCGAATTTGATAAATATTTTGTAGTGTTTGTGGGGTAGGTCTGACTATTACCTCCTCTTCTAATTCTTCGATTCGCTCACCATAAAGCTCCAGTACCGGGAAAAAGCCATCAATAATCGCATCTAACAGAGCGTAAGCTAAATAATCGGTTCCCTGTTTGCGAATGATACCTTTGTTTTTTTCAATTCGCGATCGCACTCCTTCAAAACAATCATGTTCTGGTTCTTCTTGGACTGTAAGCAAATAATTTTTGCCTAATATCAAACTCACTTGTTCGCTGTAAAAACCACATGTTCTTTCTTTTGGAACTACCATGCGGGCAATGAATAGTAATTGGTCTTCGTAATCCTCTGTTTTCGGACGTTCTGGTACATTAACTATATCTTCTAAAACTAGAGGATGTAACTCAAAAACTTTACCTAATCGTTGTAATATATCTTGACTACCTAAACCTTGTACGTCTACCCAAGAAATAGATTCCGTATCAAGATAGGGAATAGATTCTTCTGGAGTAGCTATTTGTTCACGGATGAAATTAGTTTGGTTATAGTCAATCAAGAAAATTATCGGTAGTGGAGCATCTGCATCAATAAAAATTGTTCCAGGTACAGTCCCTGGTTGGTGATAGAACTCATCTTCATGTGGCTTATTTAATATTTTGGAAAGGCGACGCAGTTTTCGTGCCATGCAATATTACCTAATAGTTATTAGTTACTTGTCATTTGTCATTAGTAAAAATAATTGACTCGTGGCAACTGACAACTTACACGTAATTTTACAAAAATTAATACAAAGACGGCAATTTCTAGATTGAGCAATTATTTAGGTTGCTAATTTGGTCATCAACATTTTATTGGTAGTCTGTTGTACTTACAACTAAGCACTTAAAAGTTTCATAATTACAGCTATTTTCAGATAAATAGTGTCGCTTCGTAGAGGCACAGCAATGCTGTCCCCCTATGATCCGTGTGGTTTAAATAGATGAAAACTGCTGTAAGTTTATTTACGTTCAGTGAGTTACCAGCAATACAGATAACATATTGCTTCTGAATCAGCAATGGTAAGTATAAAAAAACAGTTTGCCTTGGCAAGACAAACTGCTTAAAAAATTTTATTTGGGTGAATTGAAGTTAGAACATGCCCATGCCGCCCATACCACCCATGCCGCCCATACCACCCATACCGCCCATGCCGCCCATATCAGGCGCAGGAGCAGCGGATTTCTTCTCTGGCTTTTCAACAACGATCGCTTCGGTGGTTAAGACCAAACCAGCAATGGAACCAGCGTTTTGCAAAGCTGAACGCACGACTTTGGCAGGGTCAATAATACCAGCCGCGATCAAGTCTTCAAATTCGCCAGTAGCGGCGTTGTAGCCAATGTTGAAGTCGCTATCCCGGACTTTCGAGACGATCACAGAACCTTCAGCACCAGCGTTGTCTGCTATTTGGCGCAAGGGGGCTTCTAGCGCTCGTTCGACAATATCAGCCCCAATTCTTTCTTCGTCATTTTGTAAGGTCTTTTTAATCGCTTCTACCGCCTTAGCTAAGTGAATTAAGGTTGTGCCACCACCAGGAACAATACCTTCTTCCACAGCAGCTTTAGTAGCGTTGAGCGCGTCTTCAATCCGCAGTTTACGGTCTTTGAGTTCGGTTTCGGTTGCCGCACCCACTTTAATCACTGCCACGCCGCCAGCGAGCTTGGCGATGCGTTCTTGCAGTTTTTCTTGATCGTATTCAGAATCGGTTTCTTCCAACTGTCTGCGAATTTGACCAATCCGTTTTTGTACTTCTGGTTTGGTGAGACTACCAGCGACAATTGTGGTGCTTTCTTTGTCAATGGTGATTTTGCGGGCAGTTCCCAAAGCTTCTAGAGCAGCGGTATCCAAGCTTAAGCCGATTTCTTCCGAAATCAACTGTCCATCGGTGAGAATAGCAATATCTTCTAACAAAGCTTTGCGGCGATCGCCAAACCCAGGCGCTTTAATCGCAGCGACGGCTAGTACACCCCGCGCTTTGTTCACTACCAAAGTTGCCAAAGCATCACCTTCGACATCTTCAGCGATGATCAGTAAGGGCTGACCAGAACGAGCAACTTTTTCCAAAATTGGCACTAAATCTTGAATGCTGCTGATTTTTTTATCAGTAACCAAGATCCGGGCATTTTCAAATTCGACTATTTGCCGCTCGTTGTTGGTGACGAAGTAGGGAGAAATATAACCCCTGTCAATCTGCATCCCCTCAACCACTTCTAATTCGGTAGTTAAGGATTTTGATTCTTCAACGGTAATCACACCATCTTTGGTGACTTTTTCCATTGCTTGGGCTAGCATATCGCCAACTTCTTCATCGTTACCAGCAGAGACAGTAGCAACTTGAGCGATCGCACTTCCTTCTACTGGCTTGGCTACCTTGGCAATTTCTTGCACCAGTGCCTCAATAGTTTTGTCGATCCCGCGTCTCAAGCTAACTGGGTTACTACCCGCCGCGACGTTCTTCAAACCTTCCCGAATCAAGGCCTGTGCTAAAACTGTGGCGGTGGTTGTACCATCCCCAGCGACATCTTTAGTTTTTGAGGCCACTTCTTGGATGAGTCTTGCACCAGTATTTTCCAAAGGATCTTCTAATTCAATTTCCTTGGCAACAGTGATACCATCGTTGACAATTTGAGGTGCGCCAAATTTTTTCTCTAAAAGGACATTGCGACCTTTGGGCCCCAAGGTGATTTTTACGGCATCGGCAAGGGCGTTAACACCCCTTTCTAGAGCTCGCCGCGATTCCTCGTCAAATGCAATAATTTTCGCCATGTTTTATTTCTCTAGCGCTTCCATTAGACAATTTAGCACTCACAGAGCAAGAGTGCTAATCTCCCCAGCGGCTCAAGTTACAAATGGAAATAAAAAAATTGATTAATATACAGGTGATGCTCATTTTAGATACAGGCAGTAATGCTTGAATTGGGAGATGAATCTAGACAACTCCCTTAAGTCCCTCGGTATTGCCGACCCTAGCGGCACCGGCTGGTTGGCGGTAGTATTTACGTTCCTCTTAGCTTGGCTTGTAACGTGGCGTTTAATTCCGACAGTACGCAAATTCGCCTTGCGGGTAGGTTGGGCTGACCAACCTAACGCACGGCGACTCAATCGAGAACCTTTGCCCAATGCAGGGGGGCTGGCTATTTATGCAGGTGTGATTGCCGCGCTGGTATTAGCTAGCCTTTTACGACCCATCGAACTCCAAAATGTATTGGCTCAGGTGCTCACTATTCTGTTGGGGGGTTCGATATTAGTTCTTGTGGGCTTTATCGACGATCAATTCGGCTTACCGCCCTCTGTTCGATTGTGGGCGCAAATTGTCACGGCGCTGTTGCTGGTAGCTAATGGCATTAGTGTCCAAGTTCTGTTTGGCACCCCCATCGACTCGCTCCTGTCCATGTCGCTGACAGTACTATGGGTAGTAGGAATTACCAACGCCATCAACTTGATGGATGGTATGGATGGTTTGGCAGGAGGAATCAGCTTTATTACCGCCATGAGTTTGTTGGGCGTTGCAGCCCAATTTAACAATCGTGCAGCGGCAATCTTGGTACTCGCAGCTTTGGGAGGTGCTGCACTGGGCTTTTTACGCCATAACTTCCATCCGTCACGAATTATTATGGGTGATGCTGGAGCATACTTTTTCGGCTATGTGCTGGCAGCAACTAGTATTTTAGGCAAACTGCAACAAAACACAGTTTATGCGCTAATTCCTACGGTTTTATTTCTGTTGTTACCAGTGCTAGACACCACTCAAGTATTTGTGCGGCGGCTACTAGCAGGCAATAACCCTCTCAGTACTCCTGGCAAAGACCACCTGCATCACCGCCTACTGGCTTGGGGACTTTCCCAGCGCAATGCTGCGTTCACGCTTTGGTCAATTACCTTAGTTTTCAACTTGCTGGCGATGAGAATACAAGGTATGAGTTTGGCTGTGATGCTGGCTACTGCCAGTAGCATTATCATTCTTTTGGGCTTTACTGTCTGGCAAAGGATACGCCAACAGCCCTAGTTGCTTGTAGGGTGGGCATTACAATACCGCACTGGCTCCCCTACAGTAATTTTATTTTTACTTTATAAATCGTCTCTTAAGGAAGGCACTAAAGCGATCGCTCCTTGGAAGGGGCTTTTTCATGTAAAACCCTATTTTATTTTTGAATTTTTCTTTTATGACTTTTTCGGGTCGGTGTCACCACCAATAATTGCTTGGAATACGTCCCCTAGTAAAAAGAAAAACCCCGCAACTAACAGTACAAGCATTAAACTAGCAAGGGCAGCAAAGGGAGAAATGATGAACAAGATTAAAAGCCCAAACATCAAAATTCTTAGTAATGTATTATTCATCTTTTTTCCTATTTGATAATACTTGCTACTCTGACTATAATTTAGTAAATAATAAATAGACTAGAGCCGAAAGAATGAATTAGTCTTAGCTCTTTGGTAAGATTTTATAATTAAATTGAGTGACAAATTTTTAGTAATTTTTCCAATCTAAGCCAATCAAAAAAGTATAGTTGTTATCAAAGCAACAGGCTGGAATTTACCTTAAGTTCTCGAAATAATGAGTTGCTCTGGGTAAGTTATAAGAGAACGTTTAAAAAGTAGTGGCTGATGTATAAAAAATTTTAGATCATCATCCTCCTTTGTCAGGAGGACTTTGAGAAGTTTATTTCCCCTTTTTAAAGATAGTGGTTATTGAAAAAAGTGGTAGCATGAAGCGAAGTTATCTTGTAATAAATCGTGTTTTCTATGAATAATCGATGACTCAACAATCTGTCACCTGCCCTCTGTTAGACTTAACCTGTCCGCGCTTACTTTTGTGGTCAAGGCGCTTTCTTTGAGAACTGCGAGTTGGTTTAGTGGGTTTGCGTTTTATCGTCACGACAACTGCACTTTGAATGAGTTCTTGAAGTCGTTTCAACGCTGACTCCCGATTGTTCTCTTGGCTTCGGTGTTCCTGCGCTTTGATGACGATGACTCCTTCCTGTGTAATGCGTCGATCGTTGAGCTTTAAAAGCTGTTGTTTATAGTAATCGGGTAATGATGACGCCGCAATGTCGAAGCGCAAGTGAATTGCAGTAGAAACCTTATTCACATTTTGACCTCCCGCTCCTTGGGAGCGAATCGCACTAATTTCAATATCACTCTGTGGGATAAAAACTTTGTTGGAAATTTGCAGCATTACTCGCAAGGCAAAAGAGAAACTTTTAAATTTAGGATAAACATCCTTTACTCAGTTTGTTCGGCAAAATCTATTACTACGTCTTGGTCTTCATTGTTGTTTAAATTTACCTCTAAAGTCTGTCCTTGTATTGTAACTTTATCGCCCGGTACTAGTCGCCGTCCTCGTCGGGTTTCCAGCATTCCGTTTACTTGGACATCACCACCTTGAATCATCAACTTGGCTTGCCCTCCAGTTGGCACTATACCCATCAACTTTAAAAATTGATTTAACTTAATTGTGTTGTCTCTGATTTTCTTCATAGTAAATAAAACTACATTACCTTAATTGTATCGTGGCGCGATCGAGGTAAAGCGTGAATTTATCGAGCTATATATCAGCCCAGATGAAATTAAATGAAACCGAAAGTACTTTGTCCAGTTTAAAGTCTAGTCCCAAACTGATATGCGGGTCTTGAACGCTGCTGAGTCTATCAATCGGAAGATGAATTTATACTCAAAAGTCAGTAATCTGAGGTAAAAGTACAAATATGCTGACTTGAGTAAGCTTTGTATCTTCGTAAAAGCATAGCGATCGCTAAAACGAAAAACTGTAATACCAGTTTATTATCTATAATGTTGATCGACAAAACTGCCAGATATGGGTTAAAAAACCAGTCTGGAAGGTTCTTTTAGTGTGTTCAGGGGACTGGATCTATGATTAAGCTTGGTTTATTGGTACAGTCCCAGAATAACTATTTGGGTATCGGAAAAGTTACCGAAATATCTGATGCCAATGCGAACGTTGAGTATTTCTGCTCTATAGGACAACGTCTTCAAAAAACTTTACCTTTAAATTCGCTCTCTCAGGTCAAGCTTGAACCCCAGGCTCGATGCTATATTAAGTCCCCAACCCAGGATAAATGGATAGTTGGCAGAGTTTTCATCTGGGATGAAGATACAGAAATGTATCAAATTGATTTACCAGACAAGAAAACTGCGATCGCTTCTGTTGAAGATATTTACGTTCGTTGTAATCTACCAAATACAGACCCCATTGAAACTCTGGCGATGAAGGGTCACGAAACGCCCTACTTCCACGATAAAAGATTGGCTTTCGTGAAATCCTTGATTAAGCAACGCGCTGTGAGTCGCGGGATGACAGGACTGATTTCGGCAAATATCAATCTTTATCCTCACCAAGTTGAAGTAGTCCGGCGGGTACTGGAAGACCCCATTCAACGCTACTTGCTAGCAGACGAGGTGGGACTCGGAAAAACCATCGAAGCTGGTGCGATTCTCCGTCAATTCCTCCTGGATGAACCGAAAAAAGGGGCGGTGGTATTAGTTCCGCAATATTTGCTTAAACAATGGCGGACTGAGTTAGAAAACAAGTTTTACATCTCCCATTTTGGCAAACGGGTAGCGGTGCTGGCGGTTGAAGATATCCATAAAATCAACCTGAAAGCGAAGATCGGCTGCTTAATTTTAGATGAAGCTCATCATATTGCAGCAATGGCGACCTCTAAGGATGCAACAGTGCGCCAGCGTTTTCAGACTTGCAAAGAACTTGCTCATAAAAGCGATCGCTTACTTTTATTATCTGCCACACCTGTTCTCAACCATGAGCAGGATTTTCTGGCCATGTTGCACTTGCTCGACCCAACAACCTATAAACTTGGTGATTTAGAAGGTTTTCGCGCCAAAGTTGAAAGCCGTCAGCAAATTGGTAAAGTTCTGCTTTCTTTTAAAGAAGATGCGGAGCCTGCTGTTCTCAAAAGCAACTTGCAGCAACTACGAAACCTCTTTGCTGAGGATGAGTATTTACTGAAGCTGGCGGATGATTTAGAAAATTTACCAGCAAATTCTACTGAGCAAGAGCAAATCGTCCAAGCGATTCGCGTCCACGTCAGCGATACCTATCGACTACACCGCCGAATGCTTCGCAACCGTCGCGCTGCGGTAGAAGATGTGATATTTGACCGGAATTTTACGCCCAAAGAAGAGTATGATTTAGACGAGCGATCGCTTGATATCCACGAACTGCTCAATCAATGGCGTAGTGTTGCTCCTGGTGAAAAGCAATATCAGCGAATTTTTCTGTTGTTGTTCCTCGCTTCTGGTACTTGGTTAGGCATTTTAGAGCAGGTAATTACTGCCCGGTTAACTGGTAAGCCTCATGCTAAACTCATCCAGGAGTTTAAAGAAGATGATATTCGCCTATTAACTACAACCCCCAAATTCTCAGGGGAAGAAGAGATTCTGCAAGCCTTCCTAAAAATTATTCGTCAACCTCAAGAGGACGGAGAACGGAGGGAAAATTTGAAAACAGTACTGTTGAATCAGCTAGGTACGTACTTCAAAATTCCCGCAAACGTTCGGAAGAATCAAAACGAATTCATCACGAGGATACAGCAGAGAATCAAGAGACCAATTACTGGCGATATTCTGCCCAAATTTATTGTATTTACCAGTTTTGTGCAAAGTTGTGGCGAAATTGTCCGATATTTATCTGATACCTTTGGTGCAGAGACAGTAGCAAAACATCAATTTGGAGAACCACCAGACAAGGTTGAGGAAGGCTTAAATAGGTTCAAGAATAACCAAAACTGCTTTATTCTAGTATGCGATCGCTCTGGAGAAGAAGGGCGTAACCTCCAGTTTGCCGATTGGTTAATTCATTTTGACCTTCCTTGGTCGCCTAATCAATTAGAACAGAGAATTGGCAGACTTGACCGCATTGGCAGCAAAATTGGCATCCAATCCTGTGCCTTGATTGGCCCCTATTTGGAAGATAGCCCTCACAATGCTTGGTATAAAGTATTAAAAGATGGGTTTGGTATTTTCCAACAATCAATTGCCAGTCTCCAGTTTTATGTGGATGAGAAACTTGCAGAATTAGAAACAGTCTTGTTTCAATCAAGTGCTGCTGGCTTGTTAGAGATGATTTCGCCCATTCAAGAGCAAATTGAAGCTGAAATAGCAAAAATTAGCGAACAGAATGCTCTAGATGAAATTGACGCTAACGATGAAATTGCCACCGAGTATTTTCAAGAGCTAGATAATTACGATGCTTGTCATCTAGATATGAAACGAGCAATTGAAGGCTGGATTTGTGACGCGCTGGGATTCAGAGGACTCAATAACCCCGATTCATCAGAGATGCGACGTTATCAACCCTCAACGCGGACATTGGTTCCCATAAATGAGTTAAAAAACCGTTTTGCTGATAGTTACCTCGACCAATTTGGTACTTATAATCGCAGAGTGGCAAACCAGAATCCTGGTATTAAACTCTTTCGAGTTGGAGAAGGATTTGTCGAAGCACTCTTGAACTATGTAAACTGGGATGACCGAGGTGAAGCCTTTGCAATGTGGCGCACTGATGCATCTTTGGATGCGAAAGAAGGGAAGGAGTGGTTCGGTTTCCAATGCAATTATGTAGTGGAGGCAAATTTAAGAAATGCCAAACAAGTTTTACTAGATAACAAACTAGATAATTCTCAATTCAAAAACTTGCAGCGGCGTGTCGATGCTCTCTTTCCACCAATTATAGAAACTATCTATGTTGATGGTCGTAAGGAGCCAATACGCGTTGTTGAAGATAAAGCTCTTTTAAGTATCTTGCAACGTCCATATAAAGATAAAAACAACAATCAAGGACGAGATTACAATCTGGCAAAAGAGCGCTTAGGAATTATTGACGATTTTGTTGATCCTAGTAAATGGCAAAATTTTTGCTATCAAGTGCGTAACACTTCTTCGGAATTACTCTCTAAGCGTCCCGATTTTATTGAGTTGTGCCAAAATTGTGCTCAGATCGCCGAGAAGAAATTAGCCAATAGAGTAGAACAATTACGGCTGCGTCTGAACCAGCAAAGTTGGGATAATGCATTAGCTGAAGAATTGAAGATAGAAACTGCTTTAAATGCAGCCATTCTCCAAGGAATTCGCCAGCCCCAGATTAGGCTTGATTCTGTCGGATTTATTGTTGTATCGGGGCGATCGCTTGTGCAATTTGAGTGATATCATGTGAGGTTAAATAGCCTTAGTTAGTATACTAACCCCACCCCGTCAAAGAGGTGGGGTTTTTTAGGACTTCCAAATAAGTGTATTTTTGCTGAAGCATTTTGTATCGTTTGTTACCAAAACTGTTTTAATGCAGGATTTCATAAAATTAATAATATTTTTGACTTTACCTGAAAAATAAGTAAGCATTAACACTAGTGATCCAGAAACGAAGTGATTATAGCGATCGAAAATGAAACGTTCAAATCGCCTTGCTTGGATGGGAGCGATCGCACTCGCTGCGATCGTTTTACTTAGTTTATTCGCGGCTCCTAATAATACTAAAATTAACACTGGCTCTACTTATAACCGCGCCTCCGATGGTTATGGTGCTTGGTATGCTTTTATGCAACAGCAGGGAATTTCTATCAAGCGCTGGCAAAAGCCTTTTAGTGACATTCAGCCAGATAATAGCCCAGTTACTCTACTACAGATAGGCGGCTATCCAAGGGAGACAACACTAGATAGTCAAGAGCAGGAATGGGTAGAAAAAGGGAATACTTTGATAATTTTGGGTGCGGGGGGGCGGGTTACAGAAGCGGAGTTTAGCACTATGCAAAAATCTTCCCAAGGTAATATTAAAATTGATACACGTAGACGATATAAAAAAGCTAACTCCCAGCAAGTTGATTTAGGCGATCGCTTTGGTGCTGTTGTCTGGGAAAAAAATTACAAGCAGGGAAAGGTGATTTTTTCTACCACTCCTTATTTAGCTGCCAACGCCTACCAAGATTATTTAAGTAATTTTAAGTATTTAGCTAGTTTGGTTGCTGAAAAAGGTAACACAGTATTTGTGGATGAATACATCCACGGCTATAAAGATGCCGATGTCAGAAAGAAAGAAAGCGAAGGAGATTTATCTAGTTTCTTTGCTAAAACTCCTTTATTTCCAATATTGATACAGGTAGGTATCCTGCTATTAGTGCTAATTTGGGCGCAGAATCGCCGCTTTGGTAAGCCAGTAGCTTTAGATACACCAGTTGCAGATAACAGCGAAGCATACATCCAAGCTTTAGCGGGAGTGTTGCAGAAAGCTGATACCACGGACTTTGTTGTAGAGATGGTGGGTAAACAAGAACAACTACAACTCCAAAAAGCCTTGGGATTAGGGCAAGTACTTTTAGAACGCCAAGCCTTAATCAATTTCTGGATAGAAAAAACAGGCACAAGTGCAGCAGAACTAGATGCAGTTTTAAAGCTACAATCTCGCAAACAACCCATCAGTGAACGAGACCTGTTAAGCTGGTTGGGGAAATGGCGAACCATTAGACTAATTCGTAATGACGCTCGTTCCTCTCTACGAGACGCTACGCGAACGCTACCGCTACGCTAACGTAATTAATTTTTGGGAATTATCCATAATATTTCTGCGTTAGTTATTTATCAATAAAAAAATATGAGCGAAACTCATCCTATCTTAATTCGCCTCGGTCAAGGTCTTAACCAAGTAATTGTCGGACAATCTAGCCTAATACAACAACTCTTAGTAGCACTGCTAGCGGGTGGACACGTAATTTTGGAAGGAGTACCGGGAACTGGTAAAACCCTTTTAGTAAAAGTATTGGCGCAGTTAATTCAAGGGGATTTTCGCCGGATTCAACTAACACCAGATGTTTTACCTTCAGATATTACTGGTACAAATATTTTTGACTTGAATAGCCGCAATTTCACTTTGAAAAAAGGGCCAATATTTACTGAAGTGCTGCTAGCAGACGAAATCAACCGTACTCCTCCCAAGACACAAGCGGCGCTACTGGAAGCGATGGAAGAGATGCAGGTAACGCTGGATGGTGAAAGTTTGCCCTTACCAGATTTATTTTGGGTGATTGCAACCCAAAATCCCCTGGAATTTGAGGGGACTTATCCCTTACCAGAGGCGCAGCTGGACAGATTTTTATTTAAGCTGGTGGTAGATTATCCCGATCAAGCTGCCGAAAAGCAAATGTTACTCAATCGCCAGGCGGGTTTTGCAGCAAGGCGTTTGGATATTAGCCGTTTGAAACCAATCGCAACAGTAGCCGACATTTTGCAAGCACGACAAGCAGTCAAAGAGGTTAAAGTATCAGAAGCGATCGTTGATTATTTATTGGCGTTGGTGAGAACATCGCGCCAATATCCTGATTTAACTTTAGGTGCATCGCCTCGCGCCGCTGGTGCTTGGTTGCAGACATCTCAAGCCCTAGCGTGGTTAGCTGGAAGAGATTTTGTGACGCCAGATGATGTTAAAGCAGTTGCATCGCCGCTGTTACGTCATCGCCTCATTTTGAAACCAGAAGCGATGCTGGATGGTTTACAAATGGATGCAGTAATTGCGTCGCTAATTAATCAAGTACCAGTTCCCAGGTGAAAAAATTTTTGTAAAACTATACAAGTAAAAGGCAAATTTATAGAGCAATACGCTTGTATTAGTAATAGACATCTCCAAAATAGTATATTTTGTGGTAATAAAGTTCTCGCAACGTCTTTTTACCACAAAAAGTGGAGGGGATAGAGCAATAGTTAACTTTGATAGGACTATTTGTTTATGGTAAATCTGGAATGATAGCTACTCTAATATTACTCAAAACTATAATTTCAAATCGTCTAATTCTTTCCACAAATTATTGATAAAATCCTGAGTCTCTTTTAAATTCATTTCTCCAAAAGCTTGCCATTCTTCAGGCGTAATTTTTTCATCGCTTTGAATCACTTCTTGTATCCAATAGGGTAAGTCCAAAGGGTTGTTAATTAATTGGTAGCTTTTTTCTAAAGCATTTTGACCTAAACTTTCTCGATTATATCGAGTAACGAAGCACAACTTTAGCAACTTAGCTAAATTACTTTCAGGAGGAATTAAGAGTAAAAAAGCCATAGTTTGAGCTAACGTATTTTTGTTAACTTCCATTAATCTCTATTCCTTTTTTTACAGGTTTAGGCTATCAAATCTCAGAAATTCTTGTTAAGATTATGCATGTTTTGACCCATCAGGCATAATAGCACCTTTTAGATAAGCTCCACGTAAGTCGTACTCACTGACATTAGCACCTTCGAGGTTAGCACCTGTTAAATAAGCATTCTTCATATCTGCACCACTAAGATTAGCATTGCTGAGATTTGCACCACTAAGATTTGTATCTCTTAAATCAGCACAAATCAAGTTGGCATAACAAAGGTTAGCACTACTAAGATTAGCATAACTAAGTTTAGCAAAACCCAAGTTGGCATAACTCAGATTAACACCAGTAAGGTTCACACGAGCCAGTAAAGCATTTCCAAGATTAGCATGATTAAGGTTGGCATGATTCATATCAGATTTAGTTAAATTAGCTTCACTTAAATCAGCTTTAGGAAGATTAATTCTGACTAGTTTTGCTCCAGGTAAATCTAAATTATTTAAACTAACTCTATCTTCATTCAAATCTTGTAAAGCAATAATTCTTGCAGGACTAACTTTTACACCATGAGCAGCATCAATAACACTCCAAGCTTGATAGTGAAATTCTTTTTTTCGGTCAGGGCTTTCTTTGATATATAGAATTAAAGCAGCCATGATACTAATAGGATCAACGTATGATAAAAGTCTAGATATAATTGAACCATCAGGAATAAAAATAAATAAGATAGCCAAAATAGAAGCAATGGAAATAGCCACTAACCATGTTGGTGATTTCCAAAACCAATCAAGAATCATTTTGAAACTATTTTGGATGAGTTTTATTGGTTTTAATATCGGTCTAGTTACTTTACTTAAATTAAGTTGCTCAGATACAGCCCTCATCTTCCTACCCCCTCTCCTACGCTTAGGCGAGACAGTTTCCCTCGTTAACGGAGTAAATGGTATAGCTTTGATTTCTGGTTGTTCTAGTTTTACCGCGACATCTACTCCTGCACCTTCTAACATTAACCCAGAGATAGTCATGTAAGTATCAACCCAAGCTTGTGCGACTTCGGGAGTCCAATCTTCTTGTAAATACTCTGCGAAAGTTTTTATTAAAATCTCGCCCACAAGGGGATAATA